>CAJPNA010000025.1 GCA_905371865.1 uncultured Carnobacterium sp. | reverse complement strand
ATCAGTATCCTATCATTCTCATTCATTTCTATATTAATTTTGCTTAATATAGTCATTCCATCAATTTGAACAGTGCACTCTTTTAACTCAATTGGAAATACCGTACTAATACTTGATTTGCTTTCTAAATGAGTCCATTCAAACTCCGTATACTTTTCCACTCTTTCAATCACAGGAATGATTGAATTAAATCTTTGATAATAATCTATTGCATTGAGTAAAGGACTAACAATACGATCACTCGCTAAATAAATTGCAATAACTGTGGCTAACTTAGTGTCCCCAACAATAACTAAATATACCCCAATAGCTAGCGGTACAAATGAACTTAATCCTGAAAGTAAGTTTGCTAATAACTTCGATGTAAATCGTACATGATTCATTTGAAAATAGGCTTCTTCTGTTTGATTTAAGGTTCCCTTCAACTTATTCAAAAAGATTTTTTCAACAAAAAAGTTCTTAATAATCGGCTTACTTTTCAAATATTCTTGTTGTTGCAAGATACTTAATTGGTTCACTTCAGCCCATTCCTTTGAATGCTTTCGAATAGATTTCGCAAATAATTTTGGCACTAATATTGGTAGGAACGACAACGTTATAAAGAGAGCTGCCAGCTTTAAATCTATAGCGGACACATATAACAAAGTGACCAACGCAAATACAAGACAATAGAAAAATCCCATGATGGACTTAATTCCTTGTTCTTCTAATAGTTTTAATTCACTAAGCACTATTGACTCTACTTCCTGTTGATTAAACTTCCCATAAAAGAACGCAGTAATAACTTTTTCTTTAAGGAATAGAGTCACCTGCTTTATCATTTTTTGTTGTGAATCTTCCCATATAAATAATCCAAGCCGAATAAGGGAAAAGCTGAGAATACCTATCATTGAAATTTTTACTAAATCCTCAACCTTTTGAGTCGCCGAAACATCAATTAATCCAGAAATAAAAGAAGGGATAATAATACCATCTAAAGCAGTTAAAGACATACCAATTGCTATTAATAATAGGTATTTCCTTGGTATCCAACCTAATATCTTCTTCATATATCCCATATCGTTTACATTCCTTCCTACACAGCTTCTATTACGATATTAATTATAGCAAATAGTTAAAAACTTTGTACATCTAATTTTAGCAATGATACCAAGCTATATTAGCAAAGATTTTTTTCTTAGAAAGCCTAATCTATCTCTATTTTTATCAAACTTCTGCGGCATCATCTTTTTGTGCGTTTTGTTCAAATCCTTTATAAAAAAATGAAAAAAAGTGTTGCACCCCTCATTTTGGATGGATTTTTGAAAGGTGTTAGAAAGCGCATACCACCGGTCTTTCTGAAGCTTTTTGATGATTCAAATCGCGAGGTGACTGAAAAAATTTTTTGATTTTTTCTAGGAATTTTTACTATGATTTTCTACATTTGTACTTTTAAACCAAAAGCCTGCTGTTGAATATACCGATAAAAACCGCTTCATTTCAACGTTTATATTTTACTTTTGATTTTAAAATTTGAAATGTAACATATATGCTACATTTTTATTTTTGCAGTCTTGCACTCAATAAAAAACCGTAACCTTGGAGGCTACGGTTGGTTGGTTGATTATTTTATAGTGTATTGTCTTTCGTGATTTTTAACTCCTGTGAGTGTCACTGGGCTATTGTCTTCACGTGTGAAAGTTTGTTCACCGCTAGAATCGACAACTTCCATAAAGATTTCTTCGTATTCTTCAACAGTGAGCATTTTGCGGTTTTCAAGCAAAGCCTTATGTTCCGCAATATGCAATTGATTTTCGAATCCTTCAACTAATTCCCCAGCAAAGAATTCCCCAACTGCTCCTGAACCATAACTAAAGAATCCGATGCGGTCTCCAGCAACTAGTACAGAACTGTTTTCTAATAACGAAATAAAACTTAGGAATAATGATCCTGTATAAATATTTCCGACATGGCGGTTATAAAGAGACGCTTCTTGGTATCTTGCCGTGAAACGTTCTCTTTCTTCTTCGCTCATTTCTTCTAAGAACGGTTTGAAAGCTTTCATCCCCATCTTCGTATACGGTAAGTGGAAGCAAATGGCCTCGAAGTCCGAAAATTCGCAATGAGTCTTTTCTTGATAGTTCTTCCACACTTCAGAGAAGAAACGGATGTATTGTTCATTTGAAAATTGACCATCTACTAGTGGATAGGCTTCATAGTTCGGTCTCCAAAAGTCCATTACGTCATCCGTAAACAAGCTTGTTTCATTGTCTAAAACTAATAAACGTGGTGACTCAGAAACAACCATGGCTACCGCACCAGCTCCTTGAGTAGGTTCTCCACCTGAATTCAATCCATATTTAGCGATATCACTCGCAATGACCAATACTTTTGATGATGGGTTTAATGCGATATGCCCTTTTGCTAATTGAAGGGCTGCTGTTGCCCCATAACAAGCGTGCTTTAATTCTACGCTTCGAACACGATTAGATAACCCTAACATTCGTTGCATATAGACTGCAGCTGATTTTGATTGATCAATTCCTGTTTCTGTTCCAAATAAAATCATATCAATAGATTCGCGGTCAGCATCATCAATAATCGATAAAGCTGCATTTGCGGCTAAAGTCACGATATCTTGTGTGACTGGAGCTACTGCCATTGTAGACTGTCCAATACCAATCGTGTATTTAGCTGGCTCTACTCCACGAGCAACTGCCAATGTTTCCATATCCATTGCAGTTGGCGGAACAAAAAAGCCAATCTTATCTATTCCTATATTCATTATTGTTCTCCTTTACAAAAAAGCCCTAACCACATGTTAGTCTTCCTGTTCTTTCTTAGCAACAACTATACTAGCAAAAAATTGCCGTCTGGACAATTGAATTTACTATTTGTTCTATAATTTAAACAATTCTTTACTATTTAGAACTATTAAAAATTAGGGTTTAGAGGCAAAATCTTATAAAATAGAGGAGATGAAAGTGAATCTACTTTAGAAAGGAATCAAAGATATGAACGGAAATGATATTGTCATTGTCAGTGCCACACGGACTGCCATTGGTAAATTCGGAGGTCAATTTGCTACAACCTCTGCGATTGAATTAGGAACAGCGGTAGCAAAATCCGCAATCCAAAAAGCCAAATTATCTCCCGACCAAATTGATACAGTGATTTTCGGAAATGTTTTACAAGCTGGACTTGGCCAAAACCCTGCTCGACAAGTAGGATTAAAAGCTGGTCTACTCCATTCTAGTACAGCCTTAACGGTCAATGAAGTTTGTGGTTCTGGGTTAAAAGCTATTATTCTTGCAGCGCAATCCCTTCGACTAGGAGATGCTAAAATCGTCTTAGCTGGTGAAAATATGAGTTTAGCACCTCATTTATTACAACAACGGTTTGCTCCAAAAAACGGACCGGTTACTTTAGTCGATTCATTATTTAATGATGGGTTAACAGACGCCTATTCAATGGATGCAATGGGGATTACCGCAGAAAACATCGTTGAAAAATACGGATTTACACGCGAAGAACAAGACGCCTTCGCTGTGGCTTCTCAACAAAAAGCTGCTAAAGCTCAAGAAGATGGTCATTTCGAGAAGGAAATTACTCCAGTCGCAGTCTTCAATCGCAAGACAAAATCTGAAGACTTCAAATCTAGCGATGAATTCATCCGTGCAAACACCACACTGGAAAGTCTTTCTGGATTAAAACCATCCTTCAAAAAAGATGGAGTGGTCACTGCTGGAAATTCTTCAGGAATCAATGATGGAGCCGCTTGTGTCATTATGACCACTCGCGAATATGCCAAAGAATTGAATCTTCCTATACTAGCAACTTTAAAAGGATATGCAGAAGCAGGCGTAGACCCTGCAATCATGGGAATTGGACCTGTTCCAGCCATCGAAAAGTTAGTAGCACGTACACGCATCCCGCTTGAAAAAGTGGATATTTTCGAACTGAACGAAGCCTTTGCAGCACAAAGTATGGCCGTCATTAAAGACTTGAAAATCCCAACTGAAAAAGTAAATCCATTTGGTGGGGCGATTGCACTAGGTCATCCAATCGGTGCTTCTGGTACCCGTATTGTGGTCACACTGATGAATGCTCTCGAACAACTAGATGGTAAACTCGGCGTTGCTTCACTTTGTGTGGGCGGCGGAATGGGCGTTGCCATCGCAATTGAACGAGAAAAATAATAGAAATAAAGAGAGTTGCTCAAAATTCACTTATAAGTGAATTTTGGGCAACTCTCTTTCTCTTCTTTTTTCCTTGGAAGAACGAAGAAAAGAAATCAATTTAAAGATTCGAAGTAAAGCTGTAACTTTATTTCTCTTCGTGTTTCTTTTGTTCGTGTCGCTGTTGATAGTATTCTCGAATCTCTTCATTCTCCTGGCTTGCCTGATATTTAATCGAAATTCCTTCTTTTTTCCAATGAATGCTCGTTAAAATATCATCCCAGCTTGGAAATTCGACGTTAAATGTATCCGCAAAACTAATGGAAGCTCTCCATACATCGAAGCGAGTCTGTAGTAAAAGCAAGGCTACTCGAGTGAGTAGTTCACGTTTATCTTCATCCATTTGCCCTGCAGCTTTAAAGAACTCTTGAACATAATACATAAATTTGCCAAATACATCATTAATCGTATCTAAACCAATCGTAAAAAGAAGCTCGAAGAACACGTCCCAGAACAGTTCTAGTTCTTCATCACTCACTTCTTCAGTCCATTTTTTAAAGGTTTGGTCATTTAATTGACTGTTTTTCGTCAAATGATCCATCGTTACAAATTGTCCATTTTCGATTTCCCACGTCAAAGCGCAATGTTGAAGAGCAGCAAAGGCATTACTTTTAACGATGACATAAGGAATTTCAGATTCCAAAAGCAATCCTACCAACGCATCTTGAGGAATGTAACGCATCGCTAACGGAACCACTGCATGATAGCCTTCCGTTTCTAAAATTGAACGGTGTAATCCTGGAGAATCAAAACAGAAGATTTTCCCTAATCTCGATTGAACTTCTTTCTCTTGGGTAGAGGCAGCGTATAAGGCTAGATTTCCTCCTTTTGAATGTCCTGACAAAAGGATTTCCCCGTCGAACACCTTCGCCTGTTGCTCCAAATATTCCTTAGCATCTTTATGCGCTGGAATAATTGGAGAATACGTCATCATAAAGTCCTCTTTCCAACCAATCAGCGTTTCATCTGTTCCACGGTAAATCACGATACGCACGTTGGGGTTGATTTCCACTGTCAATGCAGCGAATTGTTTCGTAATGTCTGAGTCCACTTCGCTCTTCATCCCAAAAAACTTAAGGGATTGATATCGTTTCGCTTTTCCAATTTCCTGAGTTAAATCGACTCTTTCTTGCGTAATCATCATCGGATTATCTCTCAATAATCTCTCCGAATTTTCCCCCATATAGTGAGCAATCTCTTCAACCTTTGAAAATTCTTTTCCACTCATATCTGAAGAAACGATTTCTTCTAGAGGTGAATATCCTAATTCCGTTAAGACAAGGGCGTCAATTTCAGAGAAAGGTCTCTCATCAAACGTGTCCTTTCCAAACTCTTGTACATAATCGATCATATTTTTCATTGAATCGTCCTCCATTAATTTGAGTGAGTCCAATACTATTTTACTCTGCCCTCATACCACTTGCAACTCTTTTTCCTACGGGCTTTTTTTGCTGATTTACTATAGAATTTTCCCTCCTTTTTATGCTATACTACTGAAATGAATTGAAGGGGGTTGTCGTATGAAATTAGGATTTGATAGTGAGAAATATCTAGAAGAACAAAGTCAGTTCATTCTTCAACGGGTGAATGCCTATGACAAATTATATTTGGAATTTGGGGGGAAACTAATCGGTGATTTCCATGCAATGCGCGTATTACCTGGTTTTGACCCAGACGGAAAAATCAAATTACTCCACCGCCTACGCGACCAAGCAGAGATTATTATCTGTGTATATGCTGGTGATATTGAACAAAACAAAATTCGCGGTGACCTTGGAATCACTTATGACCAGGATGTTCTTCGCTTAATGGACGACCTACATTATTGGGACCTCAAAATCAATAGTGTCCTCATCACTCGTTACACAGGGCAACCTGCCGCTACTCAATTTAAAAACTCCCTCGAGCGTCGTGGTATTAAAGTGTATACGCATGGATACACAGAAGGTTATCCTATGGACGTGGAAACCATCGTGAGTGACGCAGGATATGGCGCAAATGAATTCATCGAAACAACACGTCCTCTTGTTGTCGTAACAGCTCCTGGTGCTAACAGCGGAAAACTAGCAACTTGCTTAAGCCAACTATATCACGAAACCAAACGCGGTCGCCGTGCAGGATACTCTAAATTTGAAACCTTCCCTGTATGGAATTTACCACTCAATCACCCTGTAAACATAGCGTATGAAGCAGCTACTGCAGACTTAGAAGATGTCAATATGATTGACACTTTCCACCTTGCGCATTACGGAGAAACAACGGTGAACTACAACCGAGATATTGAAGCATTTCCACTATTACGTCGTATTTTGACGAAGATTTATGGTGACGCACCAATCCCTTACAACTCTCCTACAGATATGGGAGTGAATCGTGTCGGATTTACTATCACTGATGATGCAGTTGTTCGCGAAGCTTCTAATCAAGAAATCATTCGCCGTTACTATGCAGGTCAGTGTGACTACAAACGTGGTATCGGAACTTTAGAAGCGGCTCAGCGTGGTAAATATATTATGGAAGAATGTGGCCTTTCTGCAAAAGATCGACCCGTCGTAGCTGTTGCCCTTGAAAAAGAGAAAGAAGTCAACACTCCGGTCGTTTCACTCCAATTACCAACTGGAAAAATCATCACAGGTAGACAAACGGACACGATGACGGCTAGCGCGGCTTGCTTACTCAACTGTATTAAAGAGCTTGCAGAAATCGGAGACTCTATCCATCTCCTACCTCCAGTGATTTTAAACGCTATTGGACAACTAGGTCAAGACATCCTCAAACACCAACGCCGTTCGCTAGACAGTAAGGAAGTTCTCATTGCATTAAGCATTTCTGCCGTGACCAATCCTGCTGCAGAAGCTGCAAAAAATCAATTACAAAACTTACGCAACTTACAAGCGCATAGCACGGTCATCTTACAAAAAGCTGACGAAGAAACCTTCCGAAACCTCGGAGTTATGGTCACTAGCGAACCAAAATTCGCCGGCACAAATCTTTATTACACAAACTAACCTAAGCCCTCGTTCATTTGGACGAGGACTTTTTTTATTGGCACAATCATAATCCTAGAACCCTTCCCAGCACTTCCCCCTGTTTCTTTAACTGTCCCAGCGCACTCCACTTCCCCTAGCCGTCCATACGACCTATTAGCCTTTCCAACTCCTCTTTTCAGAAGTGGAATCCTAAAATTCCGCACACTCTCTCTTTTTCATAAAAACCTTCGTTCCATTGAAATTCGTCAAAATAAAAGAGGGGATTGGATTCTATTCTCCCAATGAGCCTCAAATTCACGGATTCTATAGTAGGAATAGTGGCGGTTGTAACCGATGTGAAATGGGAGTAAGACAGAAGAAACAATGCACTTCTGTTTCTTCGTCGTCTTACCCCCGCAAGGACAAATAGGATTGACCAAACTGCTTGCCAGTAACGGTCAATCCATTTGTCTACTGCGTCAAAATCAATAAAGTTTATTAATTGATAAAGACAAACTTGAGGCTCGATAGGTGATGAGACGTAAGGCTCACACCTTTACAGCTATTATCACTATCATGAAGATATCCGAGGAGAGTTCGTAGTTTTTATAATTAGTTTGATGTTTTTAACTTATTTCTCTGCACTCGAATTTCCAAGGAACGAACTTCCTTTATTCATTTTTTTGCACAAAAAAAGTCGAGAGTGTGTCTCGACTTTTCTTAGTTTCTAAAGATTTTTGCTTCAAGGAAGAAATCGTTGTAAAGGCCTAATAGGTCGGTTCCTAAGTTTTCGTAAACCTCCATCTTACTCATCGCCTCTTCCGTCGGATAAAAACTCTCATCCGAAGTAATATCTTCCGGCAATAATGCTAGCGCATCTTTATTTGGAGTGGCATATCCTACATATTTCGCATTTTTAGCCGCCACCTCTGGACGCAACATGAAGTTGATAAACGCATAGGCGCCTTCCTTATTGCCCACTGTTTTTGGAATGACAATATTATCAAACCATAAATTCGTTCCTTCGCTTGCAACTACGTAGGCGAGGTTTTCGTTTTCGCTCATCATTTTTGATGCCTCTCCTGAGAACGTCACTGCAATATTTGCTTCTTCTTGAATCATATACGTCTTCATTTCATCCGCAATAATGGCTTTCGCATTTGGCATTAACGTCTTCAAGAACTTACCTGCCTCTTTCACAATGGTTTCATCTTTTTCGTTTAAGGAGTACCCTTGTGTTTGTAGCGCGATTCCCATCATTTCACGAGCGCCATCAATGAATAAGATCGAATCTTTAAATTCTTCCTTCCATAAATCTCTCCACTCACTAATGGTTCCTTCGGGATAGACATTTTTATTGTATACAATTCCTAGAGTTCCCCAGAAATAAGGAATACTATACGAATTTTCAGGGTCAAAAGACTGATGTAGGAAACGTGGATCAATATGTTCGATGCCTTTTATTTTCGAATAGTCTAATTTCTCTAATAGATTTTCTTGGACCATTTTATGAATCGCATATTCACTTGGAATAGCGACATCATAATTTGTTCCGCCTTGCTTAATCTTGGTTAACATGGCTTCGTTCGAATCAAAGGTTTCATAGATGACTTTATATCCAGTTTCCTCTTCGAATTGAGCAATCAACTCTGGATCAATATAGTCTCCCCAGTTATAAACGATAATTGTTTCAGGGCTACCAGCTGTTGCCGTTTCAAAGTTTTTACGAACTCCAAACAGCACTAGGCAAGAAACTAAAATCGCCCCGATTAAAATCGTTAGTCGCTTCATAATGTGACTCCTTTCAATAAGTCACTCTCCACATTCTTCCCATTGAATCGTTTTTGTTGGAACTTTTGAATAAAGTAATAGCCAATTACAAGGGATAGGGAGAATAGGAACATCAATGTACTTAAGGCATTGATTTCTAAACTAATCCCTTGACGTGCACGTGAGTAGATTTCAACGGCAATCGTTGAGAATCCATTCCCCGTTACGAAGAATGTCACCGCAAAGTCATCTAGCGAATACGTAAAGGCCATAAAGAATCCACTTAGAATTCCTGGTGTAATTGATGGCAACACGATTCGTGTTAACACTTGAGAACTTGTTGCTCCTAAGTCACGAGCCGCTGTAATCATTGATGGATTCATTTCAGATAATTTTGGTAAAACCATTAACACAACAATTGGAATGTTAAAGGCGATATGCGCAAGTAATACAGACATAAATCCAAGTTTAAATCCTACGACTGTGAATAGAATCAATAAACTTGCCCCGATAATAACGTCTGGCGATACCATCAAAATATTGTTAAATCCTAATAGGACTTGCTTGCGACGGTTTGAACGGATGTAATGGATCATAATGGCTCCAAGTGTCCCAATCACAGTCGCGATGAGTGATGATAGTAGCGCAAGAATCAGTGTATCCAGCACAATCCCGATTAAACGCGTATCTGCTAGAACTGCTTCATAATGCTTGAAAGTGAACTCTTCAAAACCATTCATGCTTCCAGCACTGTTAAAGGAGTAAAAAATCAAGTAAAAAATAGGCGCATATAAGACGACAAATACAAACACTAAGTAGAGATTACTCCACTTGTTATTATTTTCTAATTTCATTCTGATACGCCTCCTTTTTTACGATCTCTTGTAACAAACATTAAAATAATCATCGCTACGATTAATACCACGCCAATGGTTGAACCCATTCCCCAGTTTTGCGTTACGAGGAAGTGTTGCTCAACGGCTGTACCCAGTGTAATGACACGGTTTCCTCCAATTAAACGAGTCAACATGAAGAGTGAGAGTGATGGAATAAATACCGCTTGTACCCCACTACGAACCCCATTCATTGTTAATGGGAAAATAACACGTCTAAAGGTATCCCATTTCGTCGCTCCTAAGTCACGGCTTGCCGCAATCAGAGAGCCTGGTAATTCTTCAATGGAGTTGAAGATTGGCAAAATCATAAATGGTAACTCGATATACGCTGCTACCGTTAAGAAACTGAAGTCTGTAAACAAGAACTCTTGTGGTGCAATTCCAAATAAGGAAAGGAATTGGTTAACCGTTCCTGTTTGACTAAAGATTCCAATAAATGCATAGGCTTTTAATAAGAGGTTCACCCATGTTGGCAAAATAATTAATAAGAGCCATAATTGTTTATGTTTTGTACGACTAAGGAAAAGCGCTGTTGGATAACTAATTAGCAATGTTACTAGAGTGACTAGAAATGCATACCAAACAGAATTGAACGTCATTTCTAAATAGTTCCCTGATGCAAAATAGTTCGTGTAGTTTCCAAGCGTTACTTGTCCATTGATGTCGAAAAATGATTTATAAAAAATCATTCCAAGTGGTGTTACTACGAATAATAACAACCAAATAAAGTATGGAATGGAAAATAAGAAACGGGATTGTTTAGTCATTTTCTTCTACCTCGTCTTCGTAGCTTTCTAGACGAGCATCGAAGTCTTCTTCACTTTCTCCAAAACGCATTACGTGGATGTCTTGTGGTTCAAAGTATAAGCCCACTTTAGATCCTACTTCTGCTTTACGAGTAGAGTGAATCATCCATTCATTGCCATTTTCGTCATAACAGATGATTTCGTAGTGAACTCCGCGGAATAATTGAGTATCTACTTCAACCGTTAATTTTCCTTTTTCAATTGTCGTTAACGCTAAATCTTCTGGACGAATCACGATTTCAACTTTTTCGTTTGGACGCATTCCGGCATCGGCACACTCGAATTCTTTTCCAACGAATTCTACAAGGTAGTCTTCCTTCATGACCCCATCAACGATATTACTTTCACCGATGAAGTCCGCAACGAAGCGGTTGATTGGCTCATCGTAAATATCGACTGGTGTTCCTGATTGAATGACTTCCCCTTTACTCATTACGAAGATTTCATCACTCATCGCCAACGCTTCTTCTTGGTCATGCGTTACGAAGATAAATGTGATTCCTAAACGTTGTTGTAATTCACGAAGTTCATATTGCATGTCTGTACGAAGTTTTAAGTCTAGCGCTGATAATGGCTCATCAAGTAGAAGTACTTCTGGTTCATTAACAAGCGCACGCGCAATGGCTACACGTTGTTGTTGTCCACCAGACATTTGTGAGATTTCACGGTTTTCATAGCCCGATAATTGAACCATTTTTAAAGCGTCTGCCACTTTTTCTTTAATGATGTTTTCTGGTGTTTTCTTTAAGCGTAATCCAAACGCGATATTTTCGAACACATTCATATGTGGGAATAATGCGTAGTCTTGGAAAACGGTATTAACTTTACGTTTGTTTGGTGGAAGTTTTGTAACGTCCTCGCCGTTTAAAGTTACTTTTCCGTTTGATACATCTGTAAATCCAGCAATGATACGTAAAATTGTTGTTTTACCGCATCCTGAAGGCCCTAGTAATGTATAGAATTTTCCTTTTTCGATTTCGAAATTAATATTTTTTAATACGTGAGTATCCTCATAAAATTTGTTCACATTCTCAAATGAGATAATGGTGTTGTTTGACATTGCTAGCACCTAACTTTCTTTATTATAAATAGGAATCTGTTGCCACGACTAACACTTTAGAAGTCGTTTTACCGGCATTACTAATTTGATGTTTGGCTTTTGCCTCGAAATAGAACGATTCTCCCTTGGAAACTATTTCGACTTGTTTTCCGACTTTGACTTGAATGGAACCTTCAAGTACATACCCAAATGTCTCTGACAGTGAAGGTTGGAATGTTTTATACGCTCCCCCAACTTGAAACTCCAGAATCACGGGTTCCATCTCATGCTCATTCGAATCTGGGTTGAGCCATGTCACCGTTGTATGGTGTTTAGCATCTTCCATCATCGTCATATCTTCCTCACGGTAAATCGTGAGTGCTTCTTCAGGGCCTTCATCAAAAAAGTCTGCAGCAGGACATCCTAATACTTCTAAAATATCGAAGAATGTATCCATGGATGGCGAGCTCAAATCATTTTCTAATTGCGAAATATATCCCTTTGACAAATCTGTTCTTTCCGCTAACTCTTCTTGCGTCAAACCCTTTTGAATTCGCAAGGCACGCAATTGATGTCCGATTTCCATTGTCTTCTCCTTTTAAACTAATTGTTTACTAACACAAAGAGTATTATACATTAAGTTTAGTAATAGTCAACAGAAAGAGCCTGAAAAAAACAGATTTTTTTAGAAGTTTTATTTAGCTTAAGATTGCTATTTTGGCAGATATTTATTAGGGGAGATAAAGAGCCCAATTATCATATATGATAATTTTATAGAAAATAAAAAAATCAAAATTAACT
>CAJPNA010000024.1 GCA_905371865.1 uncultured Carnobacterium sp. | reverse complement strand
AGCCATCGCAATGACAATCGCAAAAAATCTCTCAAAAATAAAATTTCTTCGAACAGGAGCACCATATAAAACATTCAATGCTCTTTGTAAACTACTAAACATTTGAGAAGCAGGCCAAAATAAGATTAAAAGCCCCAACGAAAGAGCTCCTCCATTAAAATTGCCAAGGTAATTCCTTAAAATCGGAATCAACACTTCATTAATGTCCGCAGGAAAAATGGTTCTCATTGTTTTAAAAATAACATCAATAGGAATGGGTAAAAGCGGAATTATATTGGCAATTAACATGATAATAGGAATAATGGATAGCAAAATATAATACGTTAATGCGGCAGATTCTACACCAATATTTACGTGCATTAAATTTTTTTGAATAATATTCCAAATCCTGATCCCAAACTTTTTCAGTCTATGCACAACCGTCCTCCCCTTTTCTTATAGTGAATTCCACACTTTTTTATTGTATCTCAGTTATTGTATCATAAATACAACTGTTTTTCTTCTAGGATGAAGCATTATGAACAGCTTCGAAAAGTTTGCTTTTAAAATACTTAAATCACTTTTTTGTTCTAATTCTTTTTCAGTATGTTTCTTAACCAATCTAAAAACGCCCCCTCTAAAGTAGTTTACTTTTTTTGGGTCTACTTTAGAGGGAGCATATCAAAGTGAATTTCGAGCATACAATTATCATTACATCAAAAAAGAGGATAGAAGTATCCTCTTTCTACAGTTTATTATTTACCTTCCGCTAATACGCGTTCTTGTTCAACAGCAGCTTGTCCTAAGATGTTTAAGTAGTTCCATGGACGGTCGAATACTGGTTGGAAGAAGAAGTCTACATAAGCTAAGTCTTCGATTGTCATTTTGTTTTGGATTGCTAATGACAATGTGTTTGCAGAAGCTGTACAGTCGTATTTAGACATTACTTGTCCACCTACGATACGGTTTGTACCTACTTCATAAACTAATTTCATGTAGATTTTTTCGTATGTTGGCATGAATTCTGGACGGTGGTTATCTACCACGTATACAGAACGTACATCTAATCCAAAGTGAGGTGCGCTACCTACGTTAACCCCAGTTGAACCAATGTTCCATCCGAATAAGTGTAATCCAGATGTTGATTGAGTTCCACGGTATTTCACTTTGTGACCGTTGATGTTTTTACCAACTAATGAACCCATACGTACAGCGTTTGTTGCTAATGGAATGTAAGCATGTCCACCGTTTGGATTGTAGTTAACCGCACAGCTATCTCCTGCAGCATATACATCTTTAACAGATGTTTCCATGTAGTCGTTAACGATGATAGCACCGTTAGGCATTGTTTCTAATTGGTCTTTTACTAAGTCGTTATTTGGACGGAAACCAACACATAAGATTACCATGTCAGCTTCGTATTCGCCACCTGAAGTTACAACTTTGTTAACAACGCCGTTTTCGCCTTCGAATGATTTAACCATTTCGTTTAAGCGAACTTGTACGCCACGTGCACGTAAGTCTTCTTCTAAGATATCAGTGAATTCTGGATCTAAGTATTTGTTTAAGATACGGTCTAAACCGTCTACTAATGTTACTTCTTTACCTTCTAAAGCAAATGCTTCTACTAATTCGATACCGATGTATCCACCACCGACAACAACAACTTTCTTCTTGTCAGTTTTCTTAGCAAAGATTTCTTTAGCTTGGTTGTAGTTTTTACATAATTGAACGTTTTCTAATTCACGTCCTGGAATTGGAGGAAGAATTGGCCAAGATCCAGTTGTAAGTACTAATTTATCAAATGAATCAGTCTTTTCTTCACCTGTTTTTAAGTCTTTTACTGTTAATGTTTTACCAACAGTGTCGATGCTTGTTACATCGTGTTCCATACGAACTGTAGCTCCTAATGAAGCTAATTCATCTGGACTAGAATAGAATAGTCCTTGAGGGTCTTTAACAACTCCCCCTACGTATAAAGCAATCCCACAAGATAAGAATGAAACATTATCATTTCTTTCGTATACAACGACTTCTGTTCCTGGATTGTCATTTAAAATTGTTTTGACTGCAGCAGTACCCGCGTGAGTACATCCAACTACTACAACTTTCATCAAATTTCCTCCTATAAACACTTTTGTTTATTATTGTTCTAGATAAGAATAATTATTATCTATACTTTTATATCCTACACATTCGATTCATAAAAAGCAAACGATATCATTCGCTTTAAACAGTAATTTTTCTTTATTTTTCAATATTTTTTAAGTGTTCATAGAAGGTGGTCATTTTTCTTAATTTTAATTCTAAATGAGAACAGTTATCGATAATTTTCATTGAAAAGCCTCCCTAAAAAAACAATTCCATTTACTCCAATTCTTCAAATCGTTGTTTCATCGTCGGATTGTTCTTTACAAGCTTCTTTACAGTTAAGTCTTCTGCTTTATTATTGGCTAAACGTAAATTATTTTCAGAAGAAAGCAAGGCTGCCTTGGTCTTCTCCAGACTCTTAATGGTCTTGTCAATTTCATCAATGGCACTTTGGAATTTTTTACTCGCAAGTTCATAGTTACGAGCAAAACCTTTTTTAAACGTCTCAAGGTCTTCTTCAAAGTGGGTAATATCAATATGTTGATCACGCATCAAAGCTAACTCTTGTTTATATTGCAATGAATTTAGAGCGGCATTACGAAGCAAGGTAATAATTGGAATAAAGAACTGCGGACGAACGACATACATTTTCGGAAATTGGTACGACACATCCACAATGCCTGTGTTATACAATTCATTATCTGCTTCAAGTAGACTTACAAGAATGGCATATTCACATTGTTTTTCATGACGGTCTTTATCCAACTCTTTAAAGAAGTGTTCGTTTTTCTTCTTCGTTGCTGTCTCGTCATTTTCGTTCTTCATTTCGAACATAATGGATAGAATTTCAACTCCATTCTCATCATATTCTCGGTAGATGTAATCCCCTTTACTTCCCGTCTTGGCATCATTATCTTTTCCAAATTCCGCGCGAGGGAATGCCGTCATACGCAGACGATTAAACTCTATTTCGCAATGTTGTTCTAGGCTTTCTCCCACCATCTTCGTTGATTGTTTTGCCTTAAAGTCTTTATAGAACGCAATCGCTTCGTCTTTTGCCTTCAACTCTAATTCGAACTGATCTTTCTTTGAACGTAATTCTAATTCATATTTTTCTTTTAGGGCGGTTTGTTGCACTTCTTGTTCTTTTTGTTGCAACTCTTTTTCTTGTTTGAGTTCAAGAATTGTACGTTCTTTTTCATGTAAATCTTCTTGGAATTTTTGAGACAATTCTACTTCCTTGAATTGCAATTGCTGTTTTAATTGTTCTAATTCAGATTGAAGTGCATTAAACTCTTTCTCTTTTTTATATAGCGCCTCCTGAACATTCTTCTCTTCCTTTACATCTGCATTCTTCAACGCTAATTCAAGAGAGAGAATCTTTTGTTCAAAATTTGCTCGTTCTTCGTCATAACGACGTTTTTCTTGTTCTTTATTTAAGGCTTTTTCCGTTTCAAATTGCTTCTTAGCCATTTCAAGCTGCGCATGGACATCTTCTGCAAATTCTTTGGTGCGAATTTGGTTCACAATATCCGCATAGGAATGCTCATCAATCGTAAAGATCGTTTGACAATGTGGACATTTAATTTCGTTCATCGTACTCCTCCTTTGTTTTCAATTTATTTTATCATACTCTCTACTATTCTAAAATAAGTATTTAATTTGTAAAAAGGTTTCTAAATAACGAAAAGACTCTGCTATCTTACATGAGCAGAGTCTTTAAAAATGGGTTTGGTCCTCTTAACCAATAAATGCTTTAATTTGTTCTACACTTTGTGATGAATCACAAACTACACGAACGTCTCCATCACGAGCAACGAGTAAACCAGGTACTGTTGGCATATTGTATTTTGAACGGAATGCTGTTAAAGCTTCATTTGTTCTGTCTTCTGAGTTAATAAAGTACATTTCTTTTCCTAAAGCTTCACGCGCTTCGTTCATCTTTGGAGCAAAACGACGGCAATATGGGCAAGTTGGGCGTCCTACAAAAAGAACGACTTCCTTTCCTTCACCGATTAACGCTTCTACTTTTTCAGCAGTTGTTTCCACAAATTGGCTTACATCTTTTGCAAATTGTTCCATTAAAGATCCCTCCATTCATTTTTCTCCATTATGACAATGAAAAAAGAGTAGTGCAACAAATGTGCCTACTCTTTCTTATCTTTTGGATTGATTTCTTTATATTTTTTACGAATGTATAATAGGCGACAAATAAACGCCCCTAACATCCCGATGGCAATCCCACCAATCATATTATCGATTAGAATTCCAATCCCAAATCCGATAGCCATCCCAATCAACATGATGAGATTCAACACGGACATTTCTCTAATTCTATCTTTTGGATTTTGCTCTTTCATATGCTTCCTCCATTATTGAATTTCAATATGACACATCTTCATCGCTTCCAACGCATTATCATGACTTTCTGGTGTAACTCCAGCACAAGCGCTAGAAATAACGGTAACAGGTGTATTTTGAAAATGCGCTTTAGCAAGCATTGCATTACTGATTACACAAATATCTGTACAAATGCCAATAAGTGTAATGCTTTCTACATCAGGAACTTCCTTTTCAATGATCCCCATTAACTTTTCAGAACCAAATGTAGATTTTTCAATTCCTGTTGCAGCTTTTAATAATAATGCTTTTTCGATTTTTGGATGAATTTTCCACCCTTCGCTTCCTTTAATGCAGTGAACAACCGGTAAATGACGGCCTTCTTCAGTATCTAGATAGTCTTCTCCATGAGTATCCTGAGTATAAAATACTTTCCCATCAAATGAGGTAATGGTTTCCACCGCAGTATCAATCATCGAAACGGCTTCTTTTGATCCCAATACTCCATCTACAAAATCATTTTGCATATCTACAACAATTAAAACCTTCATACAATCTCCTCCTAATGAAAGAATAGTTTACGGAATGAGAAATAATAAAAACCAAGAATCATATATCCCACACTAATTAACACAATCGTCGCATCTGAATAGAGTTGGAAAAATTGAAAAGAAATAGTCCCACCAATTCCAAAAAATAGCATACTTGTAAAGTAGAAAAGTACTTTCCAACGGTCTTTCTTTTGCCCTCGAATTAGACGCCCAATTACCACTCCAATATCGGTTAAATACCCGGTAAAATGTGAGGTTCTAACAATCATTCCATGGTAATAAATAAACATTCCGTTTTGTGTCCCCACAACAAATGAAAAATAATAGAGCCAGCGTTCATCTCTGAGCCCTAACAAAAATAATACTAACATAATGATGCCGAATGTTAACAGTAAAAGGCCATACCGTTTAGTGGGTTCAAATTTTTTCTTAGAAAATAAAATCCCCGATAGCACACCGCCTCCACCAAAACAGATAATCATTCCTAAAAGGCGAATCATTATATCCCATTTCCCCTGATTTAACGCTAAAACAAATTGCGTAATATTCCCTGTAAAATGAGTCGCAGGTGTTAAAAACAATAACAAGGTCAATACATTAACCATTCCTGACAACATACTTAATAAAGCAATCCAAATATCAAAATAAAATCTCTCTTGTTTATTCATGTATCCTACTTTCTATACATCCAAACTACCCCAATGACTAACCAGAAAAAAATGTTCACTAGAAAAGTAATTAAAAAATAGTTTTTCCTCTTTTTATGATTAAAAATGAATAACCCAAGTATGCCCCCAAAACCTCCACCAAGAATTCCACGCAACAATAAAGTTTTCTCTGAAATTCTCCATTTTTTTATAATTGCACAACATTTATCAATTCCCATCAAAATGAATAATAAACTATTGATTCCAACAAAATAAATGGAAAGGACTGTCTGCAATGATTCTTTAGGAAACTCCACTGATTAAAGATACCTTTCTTCTAAGGTACTTACTTCAAAAATGAAAGAATCTTCCTCTGTAATTAAGCAAGGAATCCCCACCATCCCTTGCTCTTTCCTTGGGATAAACACTTCTTCACGGTCTCGAAGTCTGAGAAATTCTTTTAAGTTTTTCATATTAGAGGTGATATCCACTTCTCTAGCAGAAATCCCAAGCTTTGCCATCGCTTCTTTGAATGGAGCTGTATCTGGGCATAAGCTACTATAATACAAAGTTTTTTCGTTCATGAAAACTCTCCTTTATTGTTGTGTTAATCGTTGCTGTAAGGCTTGGCGCGCTAATTGATCTGCGCCACGATTATCACTTTCTGGTATCCATTTAATAAATACTTGAGGAAATTGTTTTAACTGACGTTGTATCTCTTTAAGGACAACTCTATTATCCTCTCTTTTAGTATAATTTTTTAAAATTGCATCTGCAGCTACTTTAGAATCCGTATGTATAAAAATTAACTCTTCTTGGTACTGCTTGGCATATAATAATTCCAATGCTTTAGAGATTGCCATAAACTCGGCAAGGTGATTATCCATTTTCTTTTCTACGGGAAATTTATAAGGAAATTGTTCTCCATCTTTTACCAATAGAATTCCTAACCCAACTTCACCAGGATTTCCATTGACAGCTGCATCCGTATATACTTTAATCATGATCTACAAGAGTCTCCACATGAGTCGCTTGAACTCCATGTGTTCCTTTTGAAATTTCAAAAGTCACTTTTTGGCCTTCTTTTAACGATTTGAAACCTTCTGCCACAATTCCTGTGAAATGAACAAAGATATCTTCATCCGTTTTTGTATTGCGAATAAAGCCATATCCTTTTTCGTTATTGAACCATTTTACAATTCCGACTTCCATATGGATTCCTCCTTTAATGATGTATCTCTATTATACTGGATACGACGATTTTTAACAGTTATGAAGTGTTTGATGAGCTTTTATAAAAGCATCATCTCCTTCATACAAGCTTAGTAGCAAATCTTCCCTTTGTAATTGTGTCTCTACCCATTCCCCAGCATCTTTAAAATAGTTTTCAGCAAAAGGAGCTACACGTAAAAAATCCGAATGAAGTTTTTGAAGTAACAATTCCTTCATATCTTCGCTTAACTGGGCTTGTTTAGAAATCAAAGACTCAATTTCAATGAATACTCGATTCTCATAAACCGATGTAGTATTCTCCTTAGAAATTTCCACTCTATTGTTAGAAAAAGCATCATAAAAATTTATCCTTTTCGAGGGACCCTCTTTTAACCAATATTCCACTAAAAATCCTCTCCAAAATAATTGTGTTTTGGCACTTGAAAGAAAGGACTCCACTACAGACCATTTTAAAGGCGTCTTCATCTGGGTTAACGTTCTTACAATATAAGAATTCTGTTCCTCGGATAAAACCTTATCCTTCTTAAGCTTCTCACTTAACTGTTGCAGTTTTATCACTTCACTTTGGGTAAATTCACTTTTTTCTTTTTCACATAATAACGTTAATTCTAAAATACGTTCCATTCCTAATACCGATATAAGTTCTTCTTTTTGCATCCACTCTTCCACTTGATGGAATTGATGGTTATGAACCGCAACTTTTATCTTCCATTCCCACTGATTCGCTTTGGTGTCAAACTCAAGTGCTGCTTCTTCTACATAGTAAGTTAAATCGTCCCAACGTTTTCCTTTTTCTAACAATTGTAAAAAAGGGACTAAGTCTACTTGATAGTCCTTTGCGCTAATCTTATATTCAAATTCTTCGATTGCACTTTCTAACTTTTCTTCAAAATCATCGGATTGAAGATTATTTGTGATTGTATATTTTTCAGTCATCAATTTCCTCCACAGTCATTTCATTTATATTATACTTTAAAGGACCTAATTTATAAAGTTCATCAAAGTAAAAAGGCCCAAAGGTAGCTCATCATACCTTGGACCTTCCTCTATTTTTCAATCGGTAAAAATTCCACAATATCCTTAAAATTAACAACCGTTCTAGCTTCACAAATATCCTTCATGCATTGGTTAGAGGAATTCCAATCAATGACAACAACGGCACTATTGGCTAGTAGTTTCCAAATAATCCCAATCATCTCTTGCTCTCTAAAAGTAAATCGAATCCGATTGCCAACTTCTGGTCTTATCGACTCCTTGATTTGTGTAATAATCTGAACCCCTTCATCGTATGGAACACCTAACAAATGGGCAATTCTCGATTTGCTTGTTCCTTTTCTGAGTTCGGTTTCTACTGTACTCTTGATTTCTTTCGTGACACGTTTTACCATTGCTCCCGCCTCTTTCCATGTCTCGCCAATTTCCAACACCTTCTTTATCCATTGTATCACAAAGTATCCTCTTTGTATGTAAAAACAGCTTAATTTCTGAATTATCATTCTTTCTAATCTTTTTTATTAATGAATCTTAAATCAAAAATGGTCATTATAGAGAAATTTTTGGGATATTTTGCTCAAAAATGAACATCTATTTGTAAAACGCATACATTTACACTATACTTAAAGTGTAATGAATGGAGGGATTTTATGTTAGAACAAGCGATAACTATTTTAAAGTATGAATATCATATTGCTCCTGGGAGTTATTTCCATGTAGAAACCCCATGGGTAAAAGATATCAGTGAAATAAAAACTGTAATTATAGATCAAGATAATGTCTTTACAAAGATGTTAAGTATTTATCCTAATAACTTCGTCATGTTTTTAGAGCAATTCCCTGATTATAGTATTTATAGAACGAATTTCCCATTAGAACTCATTCCTGAAAGTGATACTTACCGCGTCTGTTTTGACCAGGCGTAATTCCTATTGCAAAAAAGCAGAACTTGGACAATCTTATTTCTCTGCGTCCTTGTTCTGCTTTTTCTTTTATTCTTCTATTGGTGTAAGTAATCGTAGTCCATTTAAAAGTACTAAAATGGTACTTCCTTCATGTAAGACAACTCCCCAGCCGATGTTCGTTAATCCAAAGAAGTTAAGGATTAAGAGCATTACAACGACTGACATCGCAAAAATCATATTTTCTAAGATGACACGGTGTAATTTCTTACTAATCTTATGCGCTGAAACAAGCTTTTGTAAGTCGTTTTTCATAATGACAATATCACTAGTTTCAATCGCAATGTCTGTCCCATTTCCCATCGCAATACCGATGTCAGCTGTCGCAAGAGCTGGCGCATCATTCACACCGTCTCCTACCATCGCTGTTAATCCATAACGTTCTTTTTGAGATTGAATTTTCTCTAATTTTTCTTCTGGCAATACATTTGCAACAACTTCTTGCACTCCAAGCTTCATACCAATCATTTCAGCTGTTTCTCTTGAATCCCCTGTAATCATTGTTGTATGCACAAGTTCGCTCTTGAAGTAATCGAGTACCGCTTTTGAGGCTTCGTTTGGAAGGTCCATAAAGGCCATCAAACCAACAATTCTATTATCTTTTACAACCGTTACAACCGTCTTGCCTTCGCTTGCCCATTCTTGCAGACGATTAGAAACTTCCTGTGTACGATCTACAGTATCTAGTGGTTTAATAATATGGATTTGTTCACCGCTAACAACAGAACGTACCCCTTGTCCCACAAGTACTTCCACTTCGATTTCTTCCTCTAAAACTGTCCAGTCGCTAAATTTTTGAACGACTGCTTGTGCCAGTGGGTGTGTGGATTGTTTTTCCATCGCAACTACTGCTGGAATCATTGTTTCATCTTCAAACCAGTAATCCGTTAACTCTGGAGTTCCTTTTGTTAACGTTCCAGTCTTATCAAATGAAATCACACGTAAGTCTTGCAATTGAGAGATGGCTACTCCACCTTTAGCTAAAATTCCCATTTTTGATAAACGAGACATCGCTGCTAAAGTTGCAGGAACCGCACTCGCTGCTAAGGCACATGGAGACACCCCAATAAGGTATACCATTCCACGGTAGAGTGTTGTGTTTAAATTCCATCCCATTAAGAAATATCCAAATAATAGGAATATTGGCCAAATAATCAATACTATATTCACGTAAATTGGTTCAATCTTTTGAATAAAAGTTGCTTGCTTGTTCATTGAATGTTGTGCATTTTCAACAACCTTCATGATTTTCGCAAAAACAGTATCTGAACTTTCTGCAGTTACTTTCATTTCGAAGCGACTAGAAATATTGACAGTACTTGCAAATACTGAATCGCCTTCTCCTTTTGAACGAGGCATGCTTTCACCTGTAATGGTTGCTTCATCAATCGAAGTTAAACCTTTTGTAATGACGCCATCGATTGGTACTTGGTCCCCATGTAATACTTCTAATGTATCCCCAATTTTTATGTCTGCTACTTCAACGACAACGACTTCCCCATTTTCTTGAATCAGGCGAGCTTGCGTTGGATTCATTTGTAATAATGCCGTTAGCGACTTACGGCTTTTCTCTTCTACATACTCTTCAAGGAAGTGAGCTCCTGCAAAAATCAAAATCAGTAAAGCTCCTTCTTCCGCATTTCCAATGAGCACAGCTCCCAAAGCCGCAAGCGTCATTAAGATATGCACATTTGGTTGGAACTTCCCTTTCTTTTTGGTTTTTTCAATCGTATCTTCAATACCTTCCATCGTTACATGGTAGCCCGATAAGAATAACGTTAGAATAAATAAAATATTCGCAACCTCGTTCCCCATAAAATGAAGAACCATTCCAATAATATAAAGGACTAGTCCTGCAATATAAAAAATGACTGCTTTACTATCATCATGGTCGTGACCATGATGATGTCCGTGCCCATGACTGTGTTCATGCTCATTGTAGTGGTCTTCGTGATGCAAGTAATGATCTTGGCATGTCTCCCCTTCATGAGATTTTTCTTTATTAAATAGATGTTTAATTTTATGTAATTGTTCTTTTAAATCCATGATATCTCCCCTCACTATTTCTTCTTATAATTATAATACATGAACGACCATTCATATGTCAAGCATTAACTTATAATTATTCTAAATTATTTTTACACAAAAAAAGAGACTGGCCAAAGCCAATCTCTTTTGAAGTTTCTATTAACGACGACGTTCTTGGATACGTGCTGCTTTACCACGTAGGTTACGTAGGTAGTATAATTTAGCACGACGAACTTTACCGTAACGAACTACTTCGATTTGTGCTACACGTGGAGTGTGTAATGGGAATGTACGTTCCACACCAACACCGTTAGAAACTTTACGTACTGTATAAGTTTCGCTGATGCCAGCACCACGACGTTTGATAACAACGCCTTCGAAGATTTGGATACGTTCGCGAGTTCCTTCCACAACCTTAGCGTGAACACGTACAGTGTCACCAGGGCGGAATGCAGGAATATCAGAACGTAATTGTTCTTGAGTTAATTCTTCGATTAATTTGCTCATGTTTTTTTCTCCTTCCAACAAACACTCATGACTTGGCCGTATGTCCAATCAGCGGAATATCGTTATCTCTGAGTGAAGTCTCACTCACTCGAAATATATTAGCATACTTGCATTTCAATTGCAAGTAAATTACAGAGATTTTCTTAGTAAAAATAAGACTTACGAATGCTCTTCACAGCAGTGTTCATCCGCTAAATTATAAAGTTGTAATACATGATGATCTTCTAAGGAGTACCAAACATGTTTTCCAACTTTTTCTGCTTTCACGATATGGTGAGCTCTTAGTTTTTTTAACTGATGAGAAATTGCAGATTGCTCCATCCCCGTACATTTCATCAAGTCTTCCACACATAAAGGTTCTTTTCGGGTTAACAGCGTAATGATATTCAACCGAGTGTTATCTCCTAGAAGTTTAAAGAGTTGCACCATTTCTGATCTACCCGAATCGTTTTCGATCACCTTTTGAAAAACTTTTATTTCTTCTGGACTTAAATGTTCTCTCATTTAACATCCCTCTTCTTCCTTAATTTGCTCCAGTAACTTCTCTTCTTCTTTTGAAGGTTCATACTTATCCAGTAAATCCGGTCTTCTTAAATAAGTTTTACGAAGGGATTCTTTCATTTGCCACTCCGCAATTTTTGCATGATTTCCACTGAACAACACTTCAGGTACTTCCATGTCTTTATAGACTCTTGGGCGCGTATATTGCGGATGTTCCAACAATCCTGTGGAATGAGAATCTCCTACTGCGGAAGCATCATTTCCTAATACATCTGGCAAAAGTCGCACCGTTGCATCAATCATCACGGTTGCGGCTAATTCCCCACCTGTTAACACGAAGTCTCCTATTGAATATTCATCCGTCACTAGCGTACGAATCCGTTCATCATATCCTTCATAGTGGCCACAAATAAATACCAAATGCTCGTCCTTCGACAACTCTTCGGCATCCTTTTGCGTAAATGTCTTTCCAGATGGATCCATTAAAATCACACGTGGCGTCGTCTCAGGAGAACGCTCACGAATCGAAGCGAGCGCTAAATCAATCGGCTCCACTTTCAGAAGCATCCCAGCTCCTCCACCGAAAGGATAATCATCGACATGATTATGTTTATTGTTTGAAAACTGACGAAAATCCGTTGTTTCAAATTCAATTTTTCCTGCTTCAATGGCCTTTCCGATAATCGATTGCGTC
>CAJPNA010000023.1 GCA_905371865.1 uncultured Carnobacterium sp. | reverse complement strand
TAGACGTTGCAATTCTTTCTGCTTTAGAAGTAGATACAGACTTCAACGTAAACGTAATGACAGGTTCTGACGGTGTTATCCGTGGAGCTTCAGGTGGTCACTGTGATACAGCCTTTGCTTCAAAAATGTCAATGGTAATCAGCCCATTAGTACGTGGACGCATCCCTACATTCGTAGAATCAGTAAATACTGTGATTACTCCTGGTACAAGTGTGGACGTGGTGGTTACTGAAATCGGTATTGCCATCAACCCTAACCGTCAAGACTTAATTGAACACTTCAAAGGGTTAGACGTACCTCAATACACAATCAAAGAATTACAAGAAAAAGCATACAGCATCGTTGGAAACCCAGAACCAATTCAATATGGTGACAAAGTGGTTGCGGTTATCGAATACCGTGATGGAAGCATCATCGACGTTGTTCGCAATGTTTAATTCTTTGTTTGACGGAGCACCGGTAGACATCATGCAAATGCTTGATGCCAGAGAAAGACGTGCTCATATCCAACAACAATTATTAGAACAATTGAACCCGTGTGTACTCGTGTCTATTACACTCAATATTCCAGGTCCTGTTAAAAATTCAGAGGCGATTACAACCGTCTTCGCCTCTGTGATTTCTGAATTGGACGCCACATTAGCGTCTTTTGAGAGACTTCATCAAGAAGATTTCTCACTTTCAACAGGACTGGAATATTACCGTGTATTCAGTGGCGACGCTCTTGAAGTAAAGCGTGTCGTTGCTCAGTTTGAAGAAGGACACCCACTCGGACGATTGCTGGATATCGATGTCGTGGAAATGGCCGGAGATATACCAACTCCAATTTCCAGGACAGCGCTTGGAATGCCTCCAAGATGTTGTTTCATCTGCAATGAGAAAGCGAAAGTGTGCGCACGTTCTAGACGGCACAAGGTCCTAGAAATGCAAGAGCATATCGCTCGTACGATTGCAGCATACACATCGATCCAAAGACCTTAAGAAAGGAAGATATTATGAGCAAAATTATCCGTTTAACTGAAACGGTTTTGCGTGACGGACAACAAAGTCAAATCGCGACTCGTATGTCAACTGAAGATATGTTACCGATCTTGGAAACATTAGATCAAGCTGGCTTCCATGCGTTAGAAGTATGGGGAGGAGCAACTTTTGACTCTTGTATTCGTTTCTTGAATGAAGACCCATGGGAACGTCTACGTCAAATTCGTGCAGCAGTGAAAGATACAAAGTTGCAAATGTTATTACGTGGACAAAACCTATTAGGATACCGTAACTATGCGGATGATGTAGTCCGTTTATTCGTAGAAAAATCTGTACAAAACGGAATCGACATTATTCGTGTATTCGATGCTTTAAACGATGTTCGTAACATGAAGACATCCATCGAAGCAACAAAATTAGCAGGCGGACACTGCCAAACAGCAATCTCTTACACAACAAGTCCAGTTCACACGGTGGACTACTATGTTGATTTAGTAGGACGCATGGCAGAATTCGGTGCAGATTCAATCTGTATTAAAGACATGGCTGGGGTATTAACACCTCAAACAGGTTACGAATTAGTAAGCCGTATTAAAGAAAAAACTGATCTTCCTTTAGAAGTTCACACGCACGCTACAAGTGGTATTTCTGAAATGACTTACTTAAAAGTAGCTGAAGCAGGCGCAGACATTATCGACACTTGCTTATCATCATTCTCTGGTGGTACAAGTCAACCTGCAACTGAATCAATGGTCTTATCTTTAGAAGAATTAGGATTTAATACTGGCGTGGACATGAAGAAAGTAGAAGAAGCAACCGCTCACTTCAACAGCATTCGTGATAAATTCCGTGCAGAAGGCATTTTAAACCCTAAAGTAAAAGATACAGAACCAAAAACATTAATTTACCAAGTACCTGGTGGAATGTTATCCAACCTATTAAGTCAATTAACAGAACAAGGCTTAGCGGACAAATACGATGAAGTATTAGCTGAAGTGCCTAAAGTTCGTGCGGACTTAGGATATCCACCTCTTGTAACGCCATTATCACAAATGGTTGGGACACAAGCGGTAATGAACGTGATTTCAGGTGAACGTTTCAAACTCGTTCCAAAAGAAATTAAAGACTACGTTTTAGGATTATATGGACAAGCTCCTGCAGAAATTAATCCTGAAGTGAAAGAAAAAATTATCGGCGATGCAGAAGTTGTGACCGTTCGTCCAGCTGACTTAATCGAAGATCAATTACCAGAAATTCGCGAAGAGATTAAAGAATACGCTAAATCTGACGAAGATGTGTTAATGTACGCACTCTTCCCACAACAAGCAAAAGACTTCTTAGGTCGCCGCGAAGATCCATTCTACGATGTACCATTACAAACAGTAGATGTGACTTTAGACTTACAATAATTTCTAGGAAAGCTGAAAAGCTAGGCCCTGTAGCCCTGCTTTTCAGCTTTTTGTGTGCTTTAAACTGTGCTATAATGAGAAGAAAGTCAATGTAAAGGAAGTGAAGGAATGGGACGTTTTAGGGAAGACATGATAACGTATAAAAAGAATGATCCAGCTGCAAGAAGTAGCTTAGAAATCGTATTGACGTATCCAGGATATCACGCAACGGTCTTGCACCGTGTGGCACATTGGTTACATAAAAAGGTAAAAATGAAACTCCTTGCACGAATGGTTAGTGGCTTTAGTAGGTTCCTCACAGGAATTGAGATTCATCCAGGGGCTACGATTGGAAGAAGGTTCTTTATCGACCATGGAATGGGTATCGTGATTGGAGAAACGTCCATTATCGGAGACGATGTGAAGATGTTCCATGCGGTAACTTTAGGTGGAACTGGGAAAGACGCTGGTAAACGCCATCCGACGATTGAAAACGGCGTGCTTTTATCGGCTCATTCACAAGTCATTGGGCCTGTAACAGTTGGAGAATATGCGAAGATTGGAGCCGCAGCGGTGGTTCTAGAGGATATTCCACCACATACGACTGCAGTTGGATTGCCTGCACGAGTGGTTCGTGTACATACAATAGAAGAGATTGAAAGAGATACTACTATCGGAGGAAAATTATGATTCAAATCTACAATACTTTAACAAGACAAAAAGAAGCATTCAAACCGATTGAAGAAGGTAAAGTGAGCATGTATGTGTGCGGTCCAACGGTTTATAACTATATTCATATCGGGAATGCTCGTAGTACAGTTTCCTTTGATACGATTCGTCGTTACTTTGAATACCGTGGTTATGACGTGAATTTCGTTTCGAACTTTACAGATGTCGACGATAAAATCATTCGAGTGGCAAACGAAACAGGAATGACGGCTGAAGAAGTCTCAAAAAAATATATCGAAGCGTTCTTTGAAGATACAAACGCCCTAAATGTGAAGAAGGCGACTTTGAATCCAACGGTTATGAATACCATGGATGATATTATTGCCTTTGTAGCAGATTTAATCGATAAAGGGATGGCCTACGAATCAGAAGGCGACGTGTATTTCATCACTGAAAAATTCGAAGGCTACGGCAAGCTCAGCGACCAACGTATCGAAGACTTACAAATGGGGGCAAGTAATCGCACGGCTTCTGAAGATGATGCGAAGAAACGCAATCCATTAGACTTTGCGTTATGGAAGAGCGCGAAACCGAATGAAATTAGCTGGAACTCTCCATGGGGCAAGGGTCGTCCAGGATGGCATATCGAATGTTCTGTTATGGCGACAAAACACTTAGGGGATACCATCGATATTCATGGGGGTGGACAAGACTTAGCGTTCCCTCACCACGAAAACGAAATCGCGCAAAGTGAATCCAAAACAGGTAAGAAATTTGCGAACTACTGGATGCATAATGCGTTTGTGACGATGGGCGAAGAGAAGATGAGTAAATCTCTTGGAAACTTTGTGCTTGTTCACGACTTAATCCAACAACTCGACCCACAAGTGCTTCGTTTCTTCTTAGCGAGTGCGCACTACCGTCGTCCATTGAAATTTAGTGAAGCGGCTCTTCAAGAAGCAGCCGTGAACCTTGAAAAGGTACAAACGACCTTCAAAAATGCACGCTATCGCATAGAAACAGCGGTAGATGCATTGCCAGAAGACGCAGAACGTCTAGCGAAATTCGAAGCGATTGAAGCAGATTTCCAAAAAGAAATGGATGATGACTTCAATGCAGCAAATGGGATGACTGTGCTATATCAATGGTTAAAAGAGTGGAATGTGTATTTAGAACAAGAAGTGGTTTCAAAAGTAGTACTCGAAGCGCTCCTTGAAAAAGCAGCCGTTCTATTTGGAATCTTTGGAATCGTGGAAAAACAAGAAGCATTGCTCGATGATGATATTCAAGCCTTAATCGATGAACGCCTTGAAGCGCGTAAGGCGAAGAATTTTGCTCGCAGTGACGAGATTCGTGATTTACTAAAAGAACAAGGGATTGTATTAGAAGACACTCCACAAGGAACAAGATGGAGAAGAGAAGCATGACAGAAAAAAACTGGAAGCTGTTAAATGGATTGGCACTCGCCTATATGGGGGACGGGATTTATGAAGTCTATGTCAGAAATCACGTGATGCAAAAAGGGCTCACAAAGCCAAATCAATTGCATGCGACCGCAACGAAATTTGTTTCAGCAAAGGCACAAGCACGCTTGATGCAACAAATGCTAGAGCAAGAAAACTTCTTAAATGAAGAAGAATTAGAAATTTATAAACGAGGACGCAATAGTAAGAGTCATACAGTGGCTAAAAATGCAGACGTAGGAACGTACCGCATTGCGACTGGTTTTGAAGCATTAATGGGTTATTTATACTTATCTGGCCAACAAGCGAGATTGGAAGAACTCATCAACTGGTGCTTACAACAAGTGGAAGGTGAACAGTAACATGGCACGAAATGAATATGCACCAAAGAAAAAACCAAGAAACGGGAATCGTTCAGACCGTGGGCGTCCTGAGCGCGGCGAGAAGAAACAACGCCCTGCTCGTGAACACGTAGAACGTGAGGGAGTACAAGAAGTGGTAGACTTTGTGTTTGGACGTCATGCAGTGGTGGAAGCCTTGCAAACGCCAGACCGCGTGAACCGCGTCTTCATCCAAGAAGGAACGTCTGGGCGAGATGCCGCAAAGGTGATTGAACTTGCGCGTGAAAAAGGAATTCAGGTCCAAACTGTTCCAAAAACGAAGATTGAAGATTTGGTTGGAAATGCGGTTCATCAAGGTCTTGTAGCTTCGATTGCAGCCTATGAATACGCCGACTTAGAAGATGTCTTCAAGAAAGCCGAAGAAAAAGGAGAAGATCTATTTATCGTCATTCTAGACGGAGTAGAAGATCCCCACAACTTAGGTAGTATTTTACGTACAGCAGACGCAACAGGTGTTCATGGCATTATTATTCCAAAACGCCGTTCCGCTTCACTGACTGCGACTGTTGCTAAAGCTTCAACTGGTGCTATCGAGCATGTGCCAGTTGTCCGTGTGACGAATCTGACGCAGACAATTGAACAATTGAAGGCTCGTGGCGTGTGGGTATTTGGAACCGATATGAACGGAACCGACTACCGCAAATGGAATACGAAAGGACCTCTTGCGATTGTGATGGGGAACGAAGGAAAAGGCGTATCTCGGATTGTAAAAGAAAGCGTCGATGAGATAGTTACGATCCCAATGGTCGGGCATGTGCAAAGTCTCAATGCGAGTGTGGCAAGTGCTTTAATGATGTATGAAGTCTTCCGTAATCGTTCGCTATAGAAACGGAGGGAGCAGGTTGAAAAAGCAACTCTACATTGTAGATGGGTACAATATGATTGGAGCGTGGCCAGAATTGGTCGCTTTAAAGAAGCAAGACGACTTAGAGAGCGCGCGGGATTTACTCATTCAACGCTGCTCGAATTTTCAGAAATTTGAAAATATCGAAGTTTGGATTGTGTTTGACGCCCAATTTGTACCAGGAATTACCCAGTCATTTGACCAAGCGCAAGTGAAAGTGATTTTTACTTCTGAAGGAGAAACCGCCGATAGCTATATTGAACGCACCGTTTCTGAAATGAACACGCGACTCGTCCAAGTATCTGTTGCAACCAGTGACTTGGCCGAGCAGTGGCTCATCTTTCAAAAAGGAGCGCTTCGAAAGTCCGCGCGTGATTTCTATAAGGAATTAGAGAGCAGTCGAGATAAGCAGATGGAACTCACTCGTCATTTCCATCAAAAAGGAAATGGCAGAAGAAATCCGTGGAGTGATGCACAGTTATCCTTATTAAATCACTTGCGATTCAGTTTGGGGTCCCAAAAAAAGAAGGAATAGTTCGTGGACAAAGGTTTCTTCATATTTTTTTCACATTTAGTCGTCTGTGATTTCATATTAATAGTGTATAATTTGTGAAGAAACTTTTAATGAATAAGATTTACGTGAAAAGGGAGTATAAATGATGCATGTTTTAATGATTGAAGATACAGAAGCAGTTTGCGAAATGATGGGCATGTTTTTTGAAAATGAAGGATGGAAGGCAAGTTTCTATCATGATGGAAAAGAAGGCTTCGATGCTTTTATGGAAAACCAATCCAAATGGGGCATTGTGATTTTGGATGTAAACTTACCAAGCATGGATGGCATGCAAATTTGCCGTCAAATTCGTCACGTAAATCAGGCTGTTCCAATCGTGATGCTTACGGCGCGCGATTCAGAAAGTGACCAAGTCATCGGTCTTGAAATCGGAGCGGACGATTATGTGGCAAAACCATTTAGTGCCGTGACCATTATGGCGCGTATTAAAGCTCTTTTACGTCGTACACAAAGAGCATCAGCATCAGGTAGTGGGGCATTGTCAACGTTCGATGTAGAAACAGACCATGTCAAAATCAATACGAAAACTCATGAAGCGTTTATCGACGGGAAACAAATCGAAAACTTAACACCAAAAGAGTTTGACTTATTAATGGTGATGGCGAAACATCAACGCCAAGTATTCACCCGTGAACACCTATTAACAAAAATCTGGGAAGAGCCATTCTACGGAGATGAACGTACAGTAGATGCTCATATTAAGAAACTCCGCCAAAAGATTGAAGCTGTAGGGCCTCACGTGATTCATACAGTTTGGGGCGTAGGGTATAAATTTGACGATAGTGAGTTGTAATCGATGAAGTACTTTTATCAACAACTATTGGGGTTCTTATCCGTTGTATTGATAACCATTGTTGCTTGTGGGATTCTTTTTTATAATGTAATGAGCAATAATATCTACACCCAAAGGTCGCAGCAATTGCAATCTTATGCCAAAGGGATTATTGATTCTGAGATGAGCTATACGGATATTCAAAAAATAGGGACGACTTTAAAAGAAGAAAATGTAACTATTGCGATTTTTGACGAAAAAAACAACATGACTTTTCCATCGAAACATCCTGCTAGTGAAAATTCGTTAACGGAAGAGGAGTTAACTCACCTAAAAAATGGCTCTGCCATTAACTTAAAAGAGGTTCAAATGGATTTCACAGGAGATTCTGTAGAAAATTTATTGACCGTTTATTATCCGATTATTAAAGGAAAGCAATATAAAGGATATGTCGCATTAGCGAGTCCTCTCAGTCGTATCCAAACAGAGGTAAGAGAACTCAGAAATTCGATGTTTATCGCGTTTAGTGCCGCAGGAATTATAGGGATATTGATGAGCTTTATTTTTGCAAACTATCAAAACAGACGCATTAATAAACTACGTCAAGCCACTAATAAAATTGCTGAAGGGGACTTTGATGTCCAACTCAAAGTCGATAGTCAAGATGAGTTTGACGAATTGATGCTAGACTTTAATAACATGGCGCGTTCCTTACGTGAAATGGAACAAGAAGTCGAGCGACAAGAAAATGTTCGTAGGCAATTTATGATGGACGTAGCTCATGAAATGAGAACACCCCTAACAACGATGAACGGCTTATTAGATGGCTTGAAATACAATATGGTTCCAGAATCTAGAAGAGGACGTTCGCTCGAACTCATTTCAAGTGAAACGCAACGATTGATTCGACTGGTTAATGAAAATCTGGACTATGAGAAAATTCGTTCGAACCAAATTGTACTGGTGCAACATCGTTTTGCAGGCCTTGGAGCTATCCGAGCGGTTGTGGAACAAATGCAAGCACTGACTAAAGTGAAAAATAATGAAATCTCTTATGAATGTGATTCTGAGTTCAGTGTATATGCGGATTATGACCGTTTTGTACAAATTTTGGTGAATATTACGAAAAATGCGAACCAGTTTACCGATGATGGACAAATCGTGGTAAAAGCTTGGAACGATGGTAAAAAAGCCATTGTTGAAATTTCGGATACGGGAATTGGGATTGATAAGAGAGAAATTAATGAAATCTGGGAACGATTCTATAAAGCAGATGTCTCCAGAAAGAGCACGAAATATGGAGAAAGCGGACTAGGGCTGGCCATTGTCAAATCGCTAGTGGATAGTCACCACGGTAAAATTTCTGTACGTAGTGAAATTGGTCAAGGAACCACATTTAGAGTGGTGTTCCCTGGAGAACCGGAATTATCATAGATTGAAAAACGAACAAGGAGGAAGACCATGTATTTATTAGGTCCATTCTATCGATGGATAGTAGAGATTTTTGCGGACCGAGTGAACCATCTCCCACTTGTTCGTTTGTTTATTTTTAGCTTAGACCACGCTATCGTCTTATTTATAGGATGGTTGATCGTTTGGTCTATTTCTTTATTATTTAGAAAAAGAAAACGAATTGTGTGGAAATGGGAACTCTATCGCAATTTATTTATCTTCTATTTAATCCTACTTTCTCAGGTGACGATTTTTAGAAATTTGGACGAATCTTTTGCTGTGAAAATTGTCGTCCATCCACTATCGGATATTATGTGGGTTCCGTTTGTGGATAGTATCAAACTCTTTATGCAAGGGTCTATATTTGCGGCGTATTATAATGTAGTAGGAAATATTGTCTGGTTTATGCCGCTAGGATTCTTCTGCGGGATGTTGTATGGAAGTAAAAAAGGAGAATCACGCTCGCTGAAATACGGGTTCTTGACCTCGTTTTTCATCGAGTTTGCACAGTTTATATTTTATACAGGAGTTAGCCATATTGATGACATTATTTGTAATGTACTTGGAAGTTGGCTAGGCTTCCTCTTGTATCGGATGGTTAAGAAGCGGAGGAAAAAATAATGACGGGAATGATTGTAGTAAAAAGCAAAGCGGCATCCAGCATCAAAAAAGGAAGCCCACTGATTAGTCAGATGGACCTTGCGCAAGAACTTCACGCAGATGAAGGCGAAGTAGTAAAAGTTGTTGACCAACAACATCGATTCTTAGGAATGGCGTATGTCGGATTCCAAAATAAGGGAGTTGCGTGGGTCTATAGCCGCGAGGAAGACGAAACGTTGGATGATGCGTTCTTTAACGGCATCTTCAAAACCGCCTTCGAGAATCGCCGTTCCCTCCTGCATTCTGAGGATACGACAGCATTTCGTCTCTTTAATGGGGAAGGTGATGGCTTTGGCGGAGTGACAATCGACTGGTATGACGGGTTTATTGTCGTTTCTTGGTACAGCGAGGGCGTGTATCATTTCCGTAATCTGATTTTAACGCAGGCGCTTGGGACCTTTGAAGGTGTCAAAGGTGTCTACGAAAAGATTCGTTTTAAAAATGAAGCGGATTTACTAGAGAGTAGGTTTGTCGGTGGGACAGAAGCGCCAGAACCACTGATTGTATTAGAAAATGGCGTGAAATACGCGACTTATATGAACGAAGGACTAATGACCGGTATCTTTTTGGACCAAAGAGAAGTCCGAGAAACCATCCGTCAGCGCTACAGTGCCGGAAGAACCGTATTAAATACATTTAGTTACACCGGTGCTTTTTCTGTAGCTGCAGCGATGGGAGGAGCGACTAAAACAACGAGTGTGGATGTCGCAAATCGTAGCCTGGAGAAAACAAAAGAACAATTCGCAGTCAACGGTATTGACCCTGAGACACAACAAATCTACGTCATGGACGTTTTTGATTATTTCAAATACGCATTGAAGAAACAGTTGACATTTGATACGGTCGTGGTGGATCCACCAAGCTTTGCACGTACGAAGAAGCGTACATTCTCTGTAGCAAAAGATTACGGGAAATTAGTAGCACAAATTACACCATTAGTCGCACCAAAAGGCACGCTTGTGTTATCTACTAACGCAGCGAATGTAAGTGAATCTCAATTCCAACAAATGATTGAACAGGGGATTCGTGAAGTAGACGGCAATCGTCGCTATCGTATTGTCTTGAAGAAAGGCTTACCAAGTGATTTTGCAGTTCCAGCGGCTACACCTCTAAGCGATTACCTCAAAGTTTTCTCTATTGAATTTAACAACTAGCACAACTGCCCGAAATTCACTTATAAGTGAATTTTGGGCAGTTTTCATAAGCACCTCACATTCTCTGCACAACCCCCGTCCTTATGCCGTTTCCGCAGCACGGGAGGCCGTTATAGGCACCGACATGTCATTTTCATCTTTTGGCACAAATCCCATTGTACCGCGATTTCTAGCCCTTCACTTTTTGCAAAAAAATCCCATTTTCTTACAAACCACGAAAACTTGCGGATTTTATAACCACAGCATTGGGGGATAGCAACCAATGTGAATTACTGACACTAGGGTGAAACCCGTAGAGTCAGTTTGAAGCTTGGTAGGAATTGAGACGAAAGGCTCAATCCGGTGCACCTATGCAGTGGTTATAAAACAATCCGCAAGGATTGGAAGTGGTTTGTAAGACCAACGTAAGTTTTTTTACAGAAGAGGGAACTATAAAGATTGCATTGCAAATTAAGTTTTGATATAATACCAAAGTGCATGAAAATGCACATATCGGAACACCGTGGGAGGAGAAATCTTCATCTCCATTAAACCACGCACGAAACAATCAAGGAGGTAATGTCTCGTGGCTAAAAAAGTTGTAAAACTAGTTAAATTACAAATTCCTGCAGGTAAAGCAACTCCAGCTCCACCAGTAGGTCCAGCTTTAGGTCAAGCACAAGTGAACATCATGGGATTCTGTAAAGAATTCAATGCTCGTACAGCTGACCAAGCAGGTTTAATCATTCCGGTTGTGATTTCAGTTTATGAAGACCGTTCATTCGACTTCATCTGTAAAACACCACCAGCAGCAGTATTATTAAAGAAAGCTGCTAAAGTTGAAAAAGGTTCAGGCGAACCAAATAAGAAAAAAGTTGCTACTGTAACTCGTGATCAAGTTAGAGAAATTGCTGAATTAAAAGCACCTGACTTAAATGCAGCAGACGTAGAAGCTGCTATGCGCATGGTCGAAGGTACAGCCCGTTCAATGGGATTTGTAGTAGAAGGCTAAAAACAAATGCAGCTTCCAAAAGTCCCTAGCACGAGTGTTTCACTCATGGACTTTGTGGGAGGTAAAACCGTTAAAACCACACAATAGGAGGAAATTATACAATGGCAAAGAAAAGCAAAAAATATTTAGAAGCCGCTAAAAAAATCGATTCTTCTAAAGCTTACTCAGTTCAAGAAGCAATCGCATTAGCAAAAGAAACAGATTTCGCTAAATTTGATGCATCTGTAGAAGTTGCATACCGTTTAGGTTTAGATCCAAAGAAAGCTGACCAACAATTACGTGGAGCAGTTGTACTTCCAAACGGAACTGGTAAAACTCAACGCGTATTAGTATTCGCAAAAGGTGAAAAAGCTAAAGAAGCTGAAGCAGTTGGTGCAGACTACGTTGGTGACAGCGAATTAGCTCAAAAAATCCAAGGCGGATGGTTTGAGTTCGACGTTATCGTTGCAACACCTGACATGATGGGTGAAGTTGGTCGTTTAGGTCGTGTATTAGGACCTAAAGGCTTAATGCCAAACCCTAAAACAGGTACTGTTACAATGGACGTAACAAAAGCTGTTGAAGAAATCAAAGCTGGTAAAGTAACTTACCGTGTTGACAAAGCTGGTAACATCCACGTTCCAATCGGTAAAGTTTCATTCTCAGATGAAAAATTAGTAGAAAACTTCAAAACAATTCACGAAACATTATTACGTATCAAACCTGCTACAGTTAAAGGTCAATACGTACGTAACGTTGCTGTGACAACTACTTTCGGCCCTGGGGTTAAAGTAGACGTAGCTTCTCTATAATTTAAAAATGAATGAACCAGGCCAAGTGCTTGGTTCTTTTTTATTAGTGTTTTTTGTTGACAATGAAGAGTTAATCATGTAAACTAATAAAAGTTGAATGCGACCGAAGACAGTAGGGGGCGTTAGCCTTAATATCCTACCGAGGGAGAACAAGTTGATCTTATTTCTCTGTGTCTTTGTGGGCATAGAGTTTTTTTATGCCCTACCTAAATTTCAGGAGGTGAAAAACGAAGATGAGTGAAGCAATCATTGCTAAAAAAGCACAACAAGTTGCAGAAGTTGCTGAACAGTTCAAAAACGCATCATCAGTTGTTGTTGTTGACTATTTAGGAATTACTGTAGAACAAGCTACAAATCTACGTTCAGAATTACGTAACGCTGGAGTACAATTTGCCGTTGTTAAAAACAGCATTTTATCACGTGCAGCTAAAGAAGCTGGTTTAGAAGGAATGGATGACGTTTTCAAAGGACCATCAGCTGTTGCTTTCAGTAACGAAGATGTAGTAGCTCCTGCTAAAATCTTAGCTGACTTTGCTAAAAAAGTTGAAGCTTTAGAAATTAAAGCAGGTGTGGTTGAGGGTAAAGTTTCTTCAAAAGAAGAAATCGAAGCTCTTGCAAAACTACCAAGCCGCGAAGGGTTACTTTCAATGCTATTATCAGTATTACAAGCACCAGTTCGCAACACTGCATTGGCAATCAAAGCCGTTGCAGAACAAAAAGATGGCGCAGCAGCTTAATAA
>CAJPNA010000022.1 GCA_905371865.1 uncultured Carnobacterium sp. | reverse complement strand
CCTTCTTTAGGGAAAGCATCGTAAGCTAATACGTTAGCGCCTAAACCTTTGAATAATGTTGCAGTTGTTAAACCGATACGTCCGATACCAACAACCCCAACAGTACAATTACGGATTTCTTTAGCAAACATTTGAGTGTCTACTGTGAAATCTTGTTGGCTTGTTTTTGAAGCAGTGTAAGCAACATTACGTAATAATGTCATTGCTAAAGTTACAGCTAATTCACTAATTGCGTTTGGAGAATAGAAAGGAACGTACCCTAATTTCATACCTAGTGATTTTGCGTATTCAGCATCAATGTGGTTTACACCAACAGTACGAGTTAATACGTACTCTACTCCTAATTCTTTGTAGATATCTAAAGTTTCTTTGTTTGCCCAGCAGTTACCACGTAAAATAACAGCTTTGAACCCTTCTGCTTTGCGAGCAGTTTCTTCAGAGTTTAAGTATTCTGGAATACAAGTTAATTCGTATCCAAATTTTTCGTTTACTTGTTCGAAAATTGGTAATTCAACTTCGCGAACACCATATGCTAAAACTTTCATTTTCCATCCTCCGTTTTATATAAATTGAAAAGTAGACCGAGAATCGATCTACTTTTATAGTTTATCCTATCCAGGGAAAATAACAGATCCAGCAACAATCCAGAAGATGATTGCGAATACTGCTAATACAGTTCCTAGTAATGAAGCATTACTTGCAAGTGCTGCTTCTTTATCATATTTGATAGCGTATGCCACAGCAACTGTTGCTGGTGGTGTCGCTAGCATAATAAGAATCCCTTTGGAAGCTTCAGGGCTCATTGGTAAGAATGCGCTAACTGCGAAGATTACTCCAACAAATACTGCAGGAACTAAAATTAATTTAACAATGCTGTAGAACCAAACCATCTTATCTTTAACGGCTTCACCTAAAGAAATGTTTCCTAAAGTGATACCGATTGCTAACCAAGCAAGTGGTGAGCTTAAATCAGCTAAGTAAGTAAGAGCTTTAAATAACCATGGTGCTGTCTTATCAATACGTAAGAAAGCATACATCATTTCTTTTGTTTCTTCACCGACTTTAACTTGAACTGCTACTTGTGGTAAAGAAGCTTGGAAAATCCAAATTAATAATCCAGCAAATGTTGCAATAACAATAATGTTTCCAAAAATCATTTTTAAGTTTTTCTTTTCGAATTTTAATCCGCTCATACGAATTAAACCATAAGAATATAAGAATACACGGTAAGCTAGGTTGAAGATGTTGGCATATAAAGTACCAGTTGCACCTAACAATCCGTTAATAATTGGAATTCCAAAGAAAGTAGTTGAACCGAAAGTTGTTAAAACTGATAAAGTAGTTTTACGGTCACCTTTCTCTTTCATGAAGAATAATTCTCCTAAAAGAATTAAAATTACATAAGCGATAAAACCAAAAATAAATACGTTTAAACCAGTTGTGAATGTTTTGTCGTTAATGTCAACCATGAAGGCTTTGAACGCTAACGCAGGAATCGCAACTGATAGTAAAACGTTAGATAAGACTTTACCACTGTTTGCATCAACAATATTTTTCTTACGGATGAAATAACCCACTAAGATAATTGAAATTGTTGAGAAGATAGCAGACACAAATGTTGGTGCTGTTAAGATCTTAACGATATTTTCCATTGGATAGATATCCCCTTTTCTTTTATTTTTTGTGCATTAGAAATGCCATAAGATATGATACCACATTCTTTAAGAAATGTTTAACAAAACCCCTCGTTTTCATCAAATTTCATTCTTATTTTCATCGATCAGAAATGATTGGAAAACGTTATTTCCAAAAAATTTCCCTTGATGCGTCAAAACAAAACCATCAGGAGTTGTTGTAATGAGTTTATCTTCCAATAATTCGTCTATTACTTCTCCATAGATTTTTTCCATTGAAATTCCAAATCTTTCAAAGAATTCTTTTTTCGACACTCCAGAAAACTTTCTTAATCCTAAAAACATAAATTCTTCAATCAGCTGTTTTTTAGATAGTTTTGTTTCTGAAAAGATAGGAAGTTTCTTCTCTCTCAAAGGAGTAAGATATTGTTGAATAGGACCATTATTCTGATAACGGACTTCGTTCACATACCCATGAGCTCCAGCACCGAAAGCAAGGTATTCATCCGCATTCCAATAATGGAGGTTATGTCTCGATTCATATCCATCAAGTGCATAATTACTAATTTCATAATGATGTCTGCCAAACTTCTCCATTGTTTTCATAGCGAGTTCAAACATATCCGCCTCTTCATCCTGCGTCGGCAACGGAAGTTTTCCTTGTCTCATTAGATTATAGAAAACAGTCTTCTGCTCTAAAATAAGCGAGTAAATGGAATAATGAGGCAAGTCTAGCACCATCGCCATTTTTAGACTCTCTTCAAAATCTTCAATCGTTTGTTTTGGAAGTCTGAAAATTAAATCGATACTCATGTTCTCAAACCCGACTTTTCGTGCATTTTCAATCGTTCGGATTGCTGTTTCTTTTGTATGTTTGCGACCAATCGCTTTCAATAAATCATTATTAAAGGTTTGGACACCCATGCTGAGACGATTCACTCCTCCTTGTTTCATTACGCTGAGCAGTTCAGGAGTACCGTCATCAGGATTCAATTCCATCGAGAACTCCGCACCTTTTTGTAGTGGTAAATATTGATGGATGCCATCCAATAATCGCTCCATCTGTTGAGGAGTTAAAGAAGACGGCGTTCCTCCACCCACATATAGCGTTTCAAGTGGTTCAATTTTATATTTTTTCCCAGTCAGTTCCATTTCTCTAATCAATAATTCGATATATTCATCAACCGGCTGTCCTTCAATAAATACTTTGTTAAAATCGCAATAATAACAAATATGCGAACAAAAAGGGATATGAATATATGCTGCTTTTGGTGACATTATTCATCTCCCTCCTTTCTAAAAAATGGCTCCCTCTTGAACCTTAATATCTTCATTTTTTAAATAATCACGGATTGTCTCAATCGCAATCTGTAAAGCTTTAGTGCTCTCTTCAAGCGGTAGAGACGGTTTATCCGTTGATTGTTCTGGAATAAACGGAATATGCATAAATCCCGCTTTAAAAGGTTTCTCGGCCTTTGTTGAAGCAAATAATGCTTGGTACATAATGTGATTACACACAAATGTCCCAGCGGAATTTGATACTTCAACTGGAATTCCCGCTTCACGAATCGCTTTTACAATTCGTTTGATCGGTAAAGTTGAAAAATAAGCAGCTGCCCCTTCTGTTTGAATTGTTTCATCAATTGGTTGTTGGCTGATATTGTCTGGAATTCTCGCATCATCTACATTGATTGCAATACGTTCCATTGTAATCCCAGATCTTCCTCCTGCTTGACCAACGCTTAATACTGCATCTGGTTTCACTTCATTAATGACTTCATTCAAACGCTTTGCTGATTCCTTAAATACAGTCGGTAATTCTAATCGAATGAGTTCTACTCCTTCAATTTCCGGAAGAGCCTTCACACATTCAATCGATGGATTAATCTTTTCCCCTCCAAAAGGGTCAAATCCTGTCACAATAATTTTCATAATATCCCTCTATTTCGGTTTATTATTTCTTAACGCTTCAACCTTTACTGGATCTGGCGTAATATAAGTATTTTGTTGGCCTTCGTAGACTACAAAACCTGGTTTAGCTCCATTTGGTTTACGAATTTTCGATACTTGAACATAATCCACAGGAACCGTCCCAGAAAGTCGATATTTCGAGTAGTATGCCGCAAGCATCGCGCCTTCACCAATTGTTTCTTCGGCTGGATTACTGGATTCGATAATAACGTGCGATCCTGGAATATTTTGCGCATGAAGCCATAAGTATTCCTTCTTCGCTTGTCGAAGTGTCAATTGGTCATTTTGTAAATTGTTACGTCCAACTAGAATTCGCGTGCCATCAGTTGCGTAGAACACATGTGGTTTTGCGCTTCCTTGTTTCTTGATGCCTTTTTTCAAAGTAGAACGTTTTAAGTAGCCGCTCTCTACAAGTTCTTCTCGGATGGCTTCTAAGTTGAATACGTCCGCTTCTTCGATTTGGTAAATAACACTCTCTAAATAATCCATCTCATTTTTCGTTGTTTCTTGTTGCTCATGAATATGCGTTACCGCATTTCTAAGTTTTTGGTACTTTTTAAAATACGCCTGCGCATTTTGAGAAGCCGTTAATAATGGATTTAATGGAATTGTTACTTCTTCGTAGTCTTGATAGAAGTTTTGAACCGCAACACTACTTGCACCTTTTTCAATTTGGTGTTGGTATGTGTTAATCAAATCTCCATATACACGATAATGATTCGCATCTTCTGTTCGGGCTAAATCTTCATCGAGTTTTACCATCTTTTCGCGGTTCTTGCGAAGTTCGGATTTTAGCATTTGCAACAGGTGGCCTGCTAATTGCTGAATTTTCTCTTCTTGAATCTTCTGAACATAATATGCACTTAATAATTCAGAAAGAGTTTCAAAGTTTTGTGATTCACCCGTCTTACTCATATACGAAAACGGTAAGAAGTAAGTCTTCCCGTCCGTTGATTTCGTAAGTGTCGGTTTTATATCGGTATTCCCTTCTTCGAGATAATGATGCAAGGCCTCGGCTAAGCTTTGGCTCTTTCTTTCACTACGTTCCACAATTTCATGAGCTGACTGTTTACTAATCCCTTGAAAGACATTCATCAACGTTCTTTCTCCAGGTTCTCCAATAAATGGATGAAGTAAACTGTCTAATTCAAAGAGCGAATACTCAAAAGGATTTTTCTTCTGCGTTTGAGGAGGCATTACATAGGCAGCACCTGGCTGTAAGGTACGGTAACTATTTTGCCCAAGAGAAACACGTTTAACACAATCGATAATCGTGTTATCTTCTTGATTCACTAGGAATAAATTACTATGACGGCCCATCATCTCAATGGTGAAACGATATCCAGCCTTATCCCCAAGTTCATCACGTGTAGACACATCCATATGTAAAATACGATCATTCTCTACTTGAGTGAACGATTGAATAATAGATCCTTCTAAATACTTACGCAAAATCATACAAAAGTTAGGAGCAACTTCTGGATTCTCTGGTTTCTCAGAAATCAATTGTACACGAGCCATCATTGGGTGTGCCGAACATACAAGTAAGTAATTCTTACGGTTAGCACGAATGGTGAATTGTACATCGTATGGTAATGGCTGATGAATTTTTGTAATACGCCCTCCTACTAATAGAGGCGCTACTTCGTCCATCATCCATTTGGTGAAAATACCATCAAATGTCATGAACTCACTCCTTTCTTTCTATTGTTAAAAATTATAATGCTGCTAAACGAGCGATTTCGAGAATCACTTGTGTTGCTTTTTCCATTGATTCAACAGCAACATATTCATAGCGGCCATGCATGTTTTCGCCACCTGCAAAAATGTTTGGAGTCGGTAATCCCATGAATGAAATCTTAGAACCATCTGTACCACCACGAATTGGTTTAATAATTGGAACGATGTCTAAGTTCTCAAGTGCTTGTTTTGCTACGTCCACACAACGGAAATCTTTTTCGATGATTTCAGCCATATTATAGTACTCATCATGTAAATCAACAGTAATGCGGTCTGTATCTAATTCTTTATTCATTCGAGCAGCGATGTGGAGCATCATGTCTTTTTTCGCATTGAATAGTTCGCGACTATGGTCACGTAAAATGTAGACTAATTTAGCTTCTTCTACAACCCCTTCAGCTGCTACTAAGTGGTAGAACCCTTCACGCCCTGTAGTATGTTCTGGAACTTCGAACTCTGGAAGAGCATTTTGGAATTTACGTGCTAATTCAAGTGCGCTCACCATTGTATCTTTCGCTGTACCTGGGTGAACGTTCTTTCCTTGAATACGAACTGTGGCACGGCAAGCGTTAAAGCTTTCATATTCTAATTCACCAACAGGTCCACCATCCATTGTATAAGCAAAATCACATGCAAAATGGTCTACATCGAATAAATCAGCACCACGTCCGATTTCTTCGTCTGGACCAAACGCTACACGAATTTTTCCGTGTTTGATTTCTGGATGTTGTAATAAATAAGCACCTGCTGTAACGATTTCTGTCACACCAGATTTGTCGTCAGCACCTAGTAATGTTTTCCCATTTGTTGTAATTAATGTTTGTCCAACATAGTTCTTTAAGTTCGGAAAGTCTTTAGGATCTAATACGAATTTTCCTTCTTCGTCTAAAACGATTACTTCCCCATTATAGTTTTCGTGAATTTGAGGCTGAATATTTCTAGCCTCAAAATCAGCTGTATCCACGTGAGCAATGAATCCTATGGTTGGAACTTCATGGTCAACATTTGAAGGAATTGTAGCTGTTAAGAAGCTGTTTTTAGGATTTAAATATACTTCTTGGAATCCTAATTCATTTAATTCTTGTTCTAAGTCCTTTAAAAACGCTGTTTGAGATTGCGTTGTTGGGACTGTTTGACTTGTTTCGTCAGATCTTGTTTCTTTCTTTGCGTAACGGATAAAACGTTCTGTTAATTCTTTATGCATTTTCTTCACCTGCTTTATAAAATTCAAATGGATCTGTAAAAGTTTCACTTTCAATCACTGTTACATCCCAATTATTTTCTTCTTTCCAGTCATTAACCCATTTGGCTAATTGTTTTCGACATACAACTTCGATATGATGCCCAGCATCGACTAGGAATAATGGAGTCTCTTCTATATCATGCGCTGTATGGTAGAAAATATCACCGGTAACAAAGGCATCTGCACCGTTTTTTAGTGCATCCATGTAATAGTTTCCGCCTGAACCGCCCATCACAGCGACTCTAGAGATGAGTCCGTCTGGATTTACACGAGATGGAACGTAACGGAGCCCCTTCAAACTGAATCGCTCTGTAACAAAAGCGATAAATTCTTCCCCAGTCATTTCTTTAGGAAGATTACCAACTCGTCCAAATCCTAAGGTCTTCCCTGCATTCTTCAATGAGAAAACGTCGATTGCTGGTTCTTCATAAGGATGAGCACCTCTTAAGGATCGTAAAACATCAGTTAACACTTCTTCCGAACAAACAACTTCCAGTTTCACTTCCTCTACGAATTCTCGCAGGTTCAATGAACCAATAGTCGGATTTGCACTCTCAACGGGTGTGAATTGTCCAACTCCTGAAGTTTGAAACGCACAGTCTTTATAGTTGTCACCAATTGTCCCAGCACCAGCTTCAAACATCACTTCTAAAACTTTCTCTGCACTATCTTTTGGAACATAAGTAACGACCTTAATAGAAGAAATCGTCGTTGTTGGAGACATCACCGTAACATCAGATAACAGTAATTCATCTGCCAACCAATCATTCACTCCACCTTGCACTACGTCAAGGTTTGTGTGCGCGGCATATACTGCGATATCATGTTTTAAAATTTGTTGAAACATCTTGTTTTGCGGAACGGTTAAGTCAAATAACGCTACCGGTCTAAAGATTGGCGGATGATGCGCGATAATTAAATCAACGTTTTTAGCAATCGCTTCCTCAATGACACTTGGACGAATATCCAAAGTTGTCATGATTACTTTCACTTCTTGATTCCAATCTCCAAAATGAAGTCCAATTGGATCTTTTGGAACGGATAGACTCTTTGGTACACGCTTTTCAAAACGACTTACCACATCTCTAACTGTTGGCACGATCAATCACTCCTTGCAATTCATTAAATGCTTTTTCAAACTGCTCAATTTTTTCATGTTGAGGCGTCTTGCTCTTTTGTAATTGTTCCAAAATCTCTTTGTTTTTACGGTTCGTACGTTTCCATTTCGCAACAGATAATTCTGATGGTTCTTTTAGTAAAATCGGACCGTATTTTAATTCTAATTCTGTGTACTCTACTTGTTCATTTGATGGTTCTGCAACGATAATTTCATACAAGCGATGGTTATCACTAACAACTGTTTCTTCAACAATTTGATAAGAATGATTCATTAACCATTCACGTACAAAATGTTCAGCGACATTTGGTTGAAGAATGAGTCTTTCACGTCCGTTTAGATGACTACCACTGTATCCAGCTTCAAGAATCCTGGAAATGAGTTCTCCGCCCATTCCACAAATTGTAACGGCCGTAACTTCGTCTTCTTTGGACAAAATTTGAAGTCCGTCCCCAAAGCGAACTTCGATGTGGTCTTCCATTCGATAATCACGAACTGTTTGCTTTGCTGACAAAAACGGGCCTTCGACCACTTCTCCTGCAATGGCTGAAGTAATCTGGTTATTTTGGATTAAATATACTGGTAAATACGCATGGTCACTACCAACATCACATACCTTTGAATCCTTTGGAACAAAATTAGCAACTTTAGTTAATCGTTCTCCTAATTCAATCATTTTATACCTCTACATTCTTTTTCTTACGAAATAAATATGACTTTGATACCAATGCTCTTTAGATAAGCAACAGTCTCAGGATCTGCTGAATGGTCTGTAATTAAATGAGTAATCATATTACAGTCAGCAGTATGGAAGTTTGAATCACGCCCCACTTTAAATCCTTCCGTAACGATAATGCGATGTCCTGTTGTCCGTTCTAAAATCACACGGTTCACCGCAGTCTCTGGAAGTGCATAGGTTGAAATTCCATTTTTACTAATTCCACCGACCCCTAAGAAGCAAATATCAGCTCTAGCTTTTGAGAATGAGTTAATCGCAAAATCCCCAACAAGAGATTTTTTCTGTTCGAAAATTTCCCCACCACTAATCACAACAGATGCTTTCGTAGATGGCTTTTTGAAGATGGAACGACCATTATTCGTTAAAATCGTTACATTTGCATCCGCTAGAAAATTTAATAATAAAAAGGCAGTAGAGCCTGAGTTAATAAAGACCATATTATGATCTCGTACTAATCCCGCGGCTCTTCTTGCAATGTTTTTCTTCATGGAATTATATTGAATTTGTTCCACGTTTTCCTGTTTAATTTTTCCAGCAAGGAAACGTGCGCCTCCGTAGAAGCGCTCGATAACTCCTTGATCTTCAAATTGTTGTAAATCTCTTCGAATGGTGATTTCAGAAACTTCTAACTCTTTCGATAAGTCTTCAACAGACATTTCATGGTTTTCTTGTAAAAGTTGTAAGATACGTTGCTGTCTTTTAAAAACAACACCTTTACTACTCTTCAAAGTTTCATCCTCCTTTTAATTTTCCATTCTATACTATTTAATTTTTAATGAAAGCTCATCTAGTTGTTTTGCGGACACTTCACTTGGAGCTTGTGTCATTGGGTCTACTGCTGAGCTGTTCTTAGGAAACGCGATGACTTCACGGATGTTGTCTTCACCAGCAAGTAGCATTACTAAACGGTCTAAACCAAGCGCAATTCCTCCGTGTGGTGGGAAGCCGTAATCTAATGCGTCTAATAAGAATCCGAATTGACTTTCCGCAGATTCTTTTGTAAATCCTAAAACTGTGAACATTGCTTCTTGCATGTCACGACGGTAAATACGTAATGAACCTCCACCTAATTCATAACCGTTTAATACGATATCGTAGGCTTGTGCTTTCGCCAATGCAGGATCATCGATTAATGCTTGGAAGTCTTCATTTACTGGACGAGTGAATGGATGGTGCATTGCAACATAACGGTCTTCTTCAGCATCATGTTCTAATAATGGCCAATCAACAACCCATAAGAAGTTAAATTTGTTTGTATCGATTAAGTTATGTTTCTTACCAAAGTGTAAACGTAATTCAGATAATGATTGAGCCACTACTGACGGCTTGTCCGCACAGAAGAATACGATATCTCCTACTTCAGCATTGATACGTTCACGAAAAGCTGCTTCTTGGTTCACGATGAATTTTGCGATTGGTCCTTTTAAGACATCTTCTTCCACTTTAATCCAAGCCAAACCTTTAGCACCAAATTTCGCTACAAAGTCCGCTAAGCTATCTGCATCTTTACGAGAGTACTCTGAAGCTAGCCCTTTTAAGTTAAGCACTTTAACTTCTCCGCCGTTTTCGACACATGAGCTGAACACTTTAAGGTCTGAATCTTTCATGATGTCGCTCACGTCGATTAACTCTAACTCAAAACGAGTGTCTGGTTTATCGTTACCGTAACGTGCCATTGCTTCTGCAAACGAAATACGTGGGAATGGTGTTTGAACCTCCACATCCAATGTATCTTTCATCACTTTCTTCAATAAACCTTCCATCATTTCTTGAATTTCTTCTGCTGATAAGAAGCTTGTTTCGATATCGACTTGTGTAAATTCTGGCTGACGGTCTCCACGTAAGTCTTCGTCACGGAAGCAACGAACGATTTGGTAGTAACGGTCTAATCCGGCACCCATTAACAATTGTTTAAATGTTTGTGGTGATTGAGGTAATGCATAGAAACTACCTTCGTGAACACGGGATGGTACTAAGTAGTCACGCGCTCCTTCTGGTGTCGATTTTGCTAAAATTGGTGTTTCAACGTCGATATACCCCTCGCCATCTAAATACTCACGAATAGATTTAGTCGTTTTATGACGTAAGCGTAAATTTTCTAGTACTGGACGACGACGAATATCTAAATAACGATATTTCAAACGTAATTCTTCTGATGGTTTTTGTTCGTCATCGATATAAATTGGAGAAGTTTTCGCCTTAGAGAATACTTCAACTTCGTCTACTAATAATTCATATTTACCCGTTTTAAGATTTAGGTTTTCTAACCCTTCGCCACGAAACGCTACTTCACCTGTAACTTGAATCACGTATTCAGAACGTAATTTTTCAGCGATTTCAAATGCTTCTTGGTTACGTGCGGGGTTGAAGACTACTTGCATAATGCCTTCACGGTCACGTAAGTCGATGAAGATAACTCCGCCATGGTCACGACGTTTTGCTACCCAACCATCTAACGTTATTGTTTGTCCTACTAATTTTTCACTAATTAATCCACAATATTCTGTTCTTCTTTTCATATCCATCCCTCTTTCTATTTACCGAAGTACTCGTCAATAGCTGTTGTATCCATTGTAATTTGACGATAAATACCATCAAAATCACTATACAACTCACCTAAATCAACTTTCACTTCTTTACCAGTCTTCATCACTTTCACTGGAACCTGTTTTGTTTCTAATTCTTCTTCACCGAGTGTAATCACCACTTTGGCCCCATATTTTTGAGCGTTCTTGAATTGTGGTTTTGCTTTACGTCCAAAGAAATCACGGTCTACCGAGTACCCTTGTTGACGAAGTGAAATTGAAAGTTTTAATACTTCCTCTTCTGTTGTTTCACCAAGACCTACCACATAAACATCTAATTCTTGTAATTCAGGAACTTCAACTTGTTCATCTTTCATTAATAAGACAAGGCGTTCCAATCCAATACCGAAACCAAATCCTGGTGTTTCAGGTCCATCGAGTTCTTGAACAAGACCATCGTAACGTCCACCACCACAAATCGTAGTCTTTGCTCCGAATGATTTTGAATCCGTCATGATTTCAAAAATCGTATCTTGATAGTAATCAAGTCCTCGAACCATTGTTTCATCAATTTCATATGGAATCTCTAGAGCATTTAAGTATTGTTGTACTTTTTCAAAGTGCGTACGTGCTTCATCTGATAAGAATTCTAAGATACGTGGCGCATTTTTCACGATTTCAATATCACGTTTGTCCTTACTATCTAAGACACGTAACGGATTTTTGTGAAGACGATTTTTAGAATCTTCACTGAGTTTATCTGCAAAAGGTTCTAGGTAACTAATTAATGCTTTACGATATTGAATACGGTCTGCAGTTTTCCCTAATGAATTAATCACTAAGCGCATATTCGATAACCCTAGTTCTTTTAATAAATCCCAAGCCATCGCGATTGTTTCAACATCTGTAGCAGGATTTGTAGACCCAAAAACCTCAACTCCTAATTGGTGGAATTGACGAAGACGACCTGCTTGAGGACGTTCGTAACGGAACATTGGCGCCATATAATACACTTTATAAGGTTTCTTATGTTCTGGTCCGAATAATTTATTTTCTACATAGGCACGTACAATTGCTGCAGTTCCTTCTGGACGAAGTGTAATGTGACGATCTCCTTTATCGTAGAAATCATACATCTCTTTTGAAACGATATCGCTTGTATCCCCAACACCACGGCTAAATAAATCGTAGCTTTCAAACATTGGTGTACGCATTTCTTCAAATTGATAATCGCCTAAAATGATGCGTGCTGTTTCTTCGATATAGTGCCAAATTTTAAGTTCTTCAGGTAATAAATCGGCTGTTCCTTTGGGTTTTTGAATCATATGAATCATCCTTTCTTTCGATAAAAATAAAAAAATCCCAACTTCAATAGAAGTCAGGACGAAAATTTCGTGGTACCACCTTAGTTCGGAAAGAGCTCTTTCCCTCTCAATGATAACGGAATTACCGGAATAACTTTGCATTATTCTCCTCAAGAGTGTCTTCCCTTGTACGGTTAGAAGCTTTCAGCCACGGCTTCCATCTCTTTAGTGTACGTCTTATGTCTCTGTCTAAGGATTTATATTGTTGGTATAAAGAATACTAGAGGAATGCCTATTTGTCAAGAAAATCTAATTATTTTTTAATCTCAAACTCTACAAAAAACGAAAAAGCAAAATGTAACATATATGTTACATTTTGCTTTTTGCTCTTTACTGAATTAACTTATCAATCGCTTTAATGACGCCATTGTTTTCATTGGTATCTGTTACGATATCTGCAATAGCTTTTACTTCTTCGCTGGCATTACCCATTGCAATCGCAAGTCCTGCATATTCTAACATTTCGATATCATTAGCTGCGTCTCCAATAGCTGCGATTTCACTTGATTGAATATTTAGTTTTTGGGCTAATTTTTCTAAGCCAAAAGCTTTATTTACACCTTTTGTTAGTACTTCAATTAAATATTTTTGGCTACGAACCACATAAAAATCGTCTCTCCACTCTCCTGGAATAACCATTTCAAATTCATTCAGTTGTTCCTCGTCTCCAAGTAATAAAAGTTTATAAAACTCAGTAGATAATGACTCTTCTTTTGAGATTCGTTTTAAAGAACCGTTCACGAT
>CAJPNA010000021.1 GCA_905371865.1 uncultured Carnobacterium sp. | reverse complement strand
CTCATTAATTGTACAAATTCATATCCTTCTGCATCAACAATATAGCCTTCGTTTGGACGTGGAGATTTTTCGTTTGAGATATACGGGAAGCGAACATATTCTTGGTCGCTGATACGCATTCCCATGAACACCTGTGTTGCCAATTGTCTGTGTAAGGTGACAAGCGTAGAGTAATTCGTCATTAAGTCTTTATAGTTCCCTACAAATACTGGCGTAATACCGTACTTAGGTCCTTCTAACAGAAGCTCTTTGAACTGATTTTCTGTAATGTTGAGACTTTGTCCAAGGATTTGGATGTCCGGAATGATAATGAGTGATTGCGTATATTCACCAGGTTGCGCCATACGTTCCTTTAAGTTGTCTAAGATGATATTCATTCCATCTTTAGCGCTCAGTGTATCGCTGAAACGATGCGCTTCCTTAAACTGATCTAATGGCACTAATCCTAATGGGTCCACAATCACCACTTGAACAGGAGTCGTATATTGGTTCAACTGGTAAGCTAATACTTTGTAGAACTGAGTAACACTTCGAACATTATCACTAACTAAAGAGATTGCTTTATCTAATGTAAATGCAGCCACTTCGACCATTTCTCTCGTTAACCCTAGTAATACTTGATGGTTTCGTTCTGATCGGTCTACTTGAGCTTCCACCATTTCTGGTGTCACCACTTCTGGTAACATTGGAATTGGTTGTGGTAATGCGCCTGTCCAATAACGAGACATTTCTTGCGCTTCTGCTTTCACTTGCTGAATCATGGATGAATTATCTTCCACAGCATACGGAACACACACTTGGAATGAAACAACTGTATCTTGCTTCATTAGTCCGCGACCACGGATATCCAAAAGCACTTGGTCTGTACGACCAACAATACTTGTGACATCACTCTGTTCGAATAAGTAGAGCGCAATTTTTGTTTTAAAGTTTGCTTGTAATTGAACACGCATGGCATTGAAACGAGACATCGTTATGATGAGGTAAATTCCTAGAGAAGCTCCCTCACGCGCTAGAATATTAATCGTTTCATTAAATGCTTCGCTGAAAGTAGCGTCACTCACTCCGTCAAAACTATCGATTGCAATAAATAGCGAAGGGAATGGTGTTACGGCGTCTCTGTTGTATTGTTGCATATTACTTGAACGTGCCTCACTAAGAGCTGCCTTTCGTACCTTCACTTCTTTTTGAAGGCGTCGTAATGATTTCATCACTTTCTCATTATCATCTGCTGTAAAGTAGTCCGCCACATGTGGAAAATCCACTAAAGAAATTAATCCACTCGTTCCAAAGTCATATAAATAGATATGCGATTGCTCTGGCGTTGTTTTACGCATTACATCAATCAATGCATTTTGGATAAAGGTAGATTTCCCATAACCTGGACTTCCAACAACCAGAATATGGCCACAATCGTTGAAGTCAACTGTCAGCGGTAATTGTGCTTGTTGTTCCGGAATATCTTGATATCCCAATAAAAACTCAGGCTGCTTATTGTCGCCCCAATAATGTTTAAATTGAATATCTTGGATATCTTCCGCTGCAATTCTATCTTTTAACGGTGGAAGCCACGGACTTGCGACCTTTGGAAGGTGTAGCGATTCGAATACACGTTTTGCTTCTTGAACGACCGCATCGAGTTGCGTTGGCAATCGTTTCTGGTTGCCACTATCATCTAATCCACTTAAGTCTTTATTGATTGCTTCATACTGACCATTATCTTTAATGGCATACACTGTGGTATCTCGGTGTGTGGAACGTACCGCTTCTGGTTCATAATCGGCTCCACTCCAAGCGCTTTGGAATAATTCATAGATTTCATTATTCCCAACTTGTAAGTATCCACGACCCGTTTGTGTAATTTCTGCAGCATCTGGCGTTTTAATAATTTCACGCGAATCAGCCACATCTTGTACTTTCAATGCAATCTTAAATTTCGAGTTAGACCAGATTTGGTCATCCACTACTCCGCTTGGTTTTTGAGTCGCTAAGATTAAGTGAATTCCGAGCGAACGTCCGATACGTGCTGCAGATACTAACTCTTTCATGAAGTCAGGTTGGTTCGTTTTCAATTCTGCAAACTCATCCGAAATCAAGAATAAATGAGGCATTGGCTCAGTGGCTACACCTTCTTTAAATAATTTCATGTACTGATTAATATGGTTTACATCATATTCTGCAAATAATCGTTGACGTTTCTTCAATTCTGCTTGAATAGACACTAAGGCACGATTGGCTTGCGCTACATCTAAGTTGGTAATAGCCCCAACTAAGTGCGGTAAGTCCGCAAATAGGTTCGCCATCCCTCCACCTTTGTAGTCAATCAAGAGAAATGCCACTTCATATGGATGGAAATTCACCGCTAATGAAGCAATATACGACTGTAAGGTTTCAGATTTCCCTGATCCTGTTGTCCCTGCCATTAGTCCATGAGGTCCATGCGCTTTTTCATGTAAATTCAACATTAATAATTCATCACGGCCACGTAGTCCTAACGGTACTGCCATTGTTTGATACGTATCATTTGTTGCCCAACGATGGTTCATATCTAATGCTTCTACAGAATCTACACCATACATCTCTAAGAATGTGACACTATCTGGAATCGCGTTTCGTAATGTTTGAACATGCGTCACTTGAGCTAAGTCTCTTGCGAATTGTTCTTTGGCTTCAGTGGATAACTTCTCAAATGTCACAAATGGTTTATCCATATATTCGCCATTATGCAGGCGTAATGTTCCTTGACGATTTCCTTTGAAATCCACAACAGTGTTTACATGTTCTGGTAGGCTTTCAATTACATCCTCTACAAAAAGATAGCTAATTCCAAGATGGGATAAATCTTCATTAATAAACTCCATAATATTATGGTCTAGCATTAGAGATAAATCCGTAATCACGAATACGTAATGAGGAGTAAAGGTGAGTTGTTTATTACTTCCTGCTTGTTCAGCCGCTTGTTTGCGTTCTTTGATCATTTGATAGAGAGACGTTAACAATTGATCACGACTCCGTTGATGATATACAAAACTACGACAATTAAACTGCTGAAGTTTCATATGCGGTAACCAACGACTCCATGCCCACAATGGAAGTTCTTCTTCACGAAACACTGGAACAAATTGCACATCATGATAACTATGGAAAGTCGCCAACTGAATAATCGCTTGTTGAACTTGCTCAATGACTGTTCGACGCGAACCGATATACCCTGTAGGAGCTGATAATAAATCATTAGTAATGGGTAGATTTTCTAAGAATTGATAATGAGCCACTAATTCCGTTACTTGTTCACTAATGGCTTCATTATATTCTGTTAACTCAGATTTCTTATAATCGATTTTAAAGCTAGGAATGATCCTTCCTGTCCCTAGACGGTACGTTAGAAAATCAAAGTGATGAGGTGTCTTTTCATAGAGACGTCTATCAGTATTTTTAGCCATTTCCATGACCTTCTCCATACTTGGATAATGATAATTCAACGCTTCTTCCTGCTCTTTAGATAAGTCATAAAGCTCTTTATATTTTTCATTCAAATATGCCTTATAGTTCTCCATCTTTTTAGCTTTCAGACGTTTATTTTGTTTTTTGTCTGAGAAGAAACTATGGACTGAGGTGATTAAAGTAATCACCGACATCCCCATCATCATAATCATCATACCGCCATTTCCTGTAAGAAAATGCGTTGCTACCGTAAGCCCAATCATCGCAAGTGGCATGATAATTAATTTTAATAGCGATTGCTTCTGCATATTATCTTCAGTTGGTGGCGCTAAGATGCTCACCACATCATCTGGCTCACGTAAAATGAAACGAGGTGAACGGTGGAAATCACTAAATTTATCTTCCCCGTTCTCTTCAAAGTCCAATTGTATTAATTCTGATTCAATAGGAAGAATGCTAGCTATGAGAACACGTTGTCCATCGATTTTGACAAAATACCCACTTGATGAAAATACACTGTCTCCTTCACTCATATGAATGGATGCGTTCACTTTTTGTCCATTTAAGAAGATAGGTTTTGAAGTTATAACTTCATATCCAGTAGGGATTTGTCGGATTAATAACTCATCACTTTCCACGATTCGAACTGTATGAATAGCCTCTGGTCCAATCGTAATAGGCACGTTCGTCATTAATGTTTGTAATGTGTATTCAAACATAAATAATTCTGCATGTATGTCATCACTCAAAGAAATTGCATGCTTCCCGTAAGAATACGTTTCATGATTATACGTCACTAGTCCATTCTTGACGGTTAGTTTATCCGCATAAGGATTTTTAATGTCAATATCATCATTCATAAATACACCTACACGGTAGGGTCTTTCCTGTGAAATGTCGTATATGGTATCTTTCAGTTTAATTAAACAAATCATCTTACTCCTCCGTGTTAGTTTTCTTTCGTTTTTTGTTGTGTTGGTAAATATTGTTTCTTGAGTTCTTCTAACTTACCTTTATAACGATTAATTTCTTCCGTTCTTTTTTCAGAAGTTAAACTTGGATCTCGTTGGATATCATCGATTTTCTTCGTTAAACCGTACATTAATAATTGCGGATCATCTAAATAACTCGCAATATCCATTGCTTCATCAATCTTATTCTGACCGATAAGAACCCAATAACGTAGATAGTCTTCATTCGTTTGAGTCGTAATTTTCCCTAACGTTGTTTTTTGAGCGTCCGTTAACGGTTCGGTCATTATTACAGAGTACGCAACGATATACTTGTCTTCCGGCGATAAGCTTTTACTATCCATATTTTTAACAGAAGATACTACCTTAGAATAGTCTTTTTGGATGAAGGATAAGCGAACATTCGCAATCGTTTGCTGTTTTGGTTGAGTCACGAACATGTGATATCCTAAAAGACTGGCAAAGATTACCGATAATACTCCAAATAGAATCCCTGTTAATTTCCATGTGAATAATCTCTTACGAGGGACACGCACCATTTCTTTTGCCACGCGTTGCTTTTCATACTCCAAATGCTCATTTAGTAAACTTACAACCGCCTCTATGGTTTCTGCAGAGAGGATACTCTCAGTAAATTTATGTCCTTTATAAAATTCGAGTTTTCCTTGTGCGAGTTCTTCATACTTTGCTTTTGTATCTAAGACAGAAATAATCATAGATTTATACTGTTTTAAGAAAGTTGCTTCCGTTATTTCTTCATAGGGAGGAACTTGACCTTTGACCCCACGGAAGATGAGCTTCGCAATCCCGTTTTGAGTGAACACAAGATTATCAGGGGTTAACGAATACGTGTAGGCACTTGTTTTTAGTGCTTCATACAATTGACCAATATTCATTAAATACCTTAGTTGTTCCTCTAAAGGGAGCTGATATACTACACCGTAATCTTGAACGGTATCTGTTTCAGCATGAAATAGATAGGCGCTTTCTGTTTCTTCAATTTGTAGAGATACTGCTTCTGGAATGCTCACTTCTAATAATGTTAAAGCCAATGCAATATTGCCTTTAAATTCTTCTTTCGTTACTTCAAGAGTTTTCAATTTCGTTCGCTCGCTTTCTATAATGTTTCAACAATCAGTTGGATTCCGTCATGTAGATAGTTCACATCTTCAATTCTTTGTAAAGCTGTTAATACGATTCCTTTTTCATGAATGCGGACACTTGGAGTATTAACCTCAAACGCTAACTGATAGGCATCCTTCACAATATTTAATAATTCCTTCATACTTATTCCTACTGGGATTCGAAGATCATATTTCCCATAGGCAAACTTTTCTAAATTCAATGTGATATTAATATAGATATTACGCATGATGAGTTTTCCTTTTCTTCAAAAATTGATAAACCGAAACACCACTAACCAAAAATCCCAAACCAATGAACGCTATCATAAACCACACAGACTCTTTTTGAGGAGGCCGTAATGTCACTCCTTTAGAAGGAGATGCTGTGCTCTGTGTAAGAAAGAATTGAGTAGTATCTATTGGATTTAATTTTTGTGGGGTTGTCGATAAAAAAAGAAGAGCATTATCTTCTGTTCCAGATAATGACTCTTCTGCCTGTTGTTTTGAAATCATTTGAGACAAAGAGGCATCAAACAGTTGTTTTAACAAAACGTCTTGTTCAAAATATGTCTTCTCTGTTACTTGTGGTGTGACAGGTACATCAACATTAATTTTTAATGACCCTGTTTCTGCCCAAACTTTGCCCGTGAGGACAACTATCATGCCAAGTGTTAACAATAGCACTCGACTGATTACTTTCATTGTCTACTCCTTTATTGTTTGATTATTTTTTCTATAAAATAACATACTACCTACAAATCCTAGAATCCCAACAAGAGAAATAATAAGAACTGAAATCCATGAGGTAGGTTGTTGATTAATAACCGTATGCAGCATTTCTTCTGCAGATATAAATGGTGTGAGATACGTTAAAAGTGGCGAAACACTACCATAGTACGTATCAAACAATTGCCCTAGTGAAATTACATAGATTACAACAAAAGCTAAACTTACTAATAAGCCATAAGCTTTTAACCATGTCATCAGTGCATGATGCATAAATATGATACTTACACCAATAACAAGGGACACACCGCAGAGTACAAATAATTGGTCTGCTGGAAGGTTCAACTTCATCCCTACCACAATACTTACAAATAGTCCGATAAGTGCTCCGATACCGGCTAACAACGCTAACGGTAGGAAGTTAATTGTAGGCTGATTTGATAGGTACTTGTTGGTTTCGAGAATTTGCCAATTACCGTGTTGTAACATATATACAAACGCTAAGGTCATTACAGCAATAATCAGCACCATTAATACACCCGTTCTGTTATCGGTTTGCTGACGAGAATTGCTAGAAGAACGAACATCCGCCATTGAACCATCTACTGGATGTGACAGATAGTCATATACTATCGCATTAGCCGTATTTCCTGACTGAGTATTTGACATTACTTGAGTAAATTCTTTTAAGAACGAACTGTTTGATTCATACTCTTTTGCCATCACTTCATCCATTGTTGCTACGGAATTTTTATACTCAGTCCCTTTATTTTCTAGCGATTTCACATCTTCATTTAATCGATTATATTCTTGACGAATAGAGGTCGCAATTTGCTGATGATTCTTCGTGTTATCCATTAACGAACGACTAGCCTGCATTAGTGTAGCTAAATCTTTGTTAATCGCTAATCCCACATTCGTTAAATCCGTGTTATCTCGTTTTTCAGAATCTACAAAGATTGGTTTACTTTCGAGCGTTTCTTTAACTTTTTGAGTTTGTGCCACAGCCTTTGTTAATTCTGCGTTGACATCCCTCATTAATTTTTGATAGGCGTCTATATTATTTTTTAAAGCCTGAACATCTGTTGATAATGCACTTGTTTCCGTTGTAAATTCTGACGGAATCACTAATTTATCCTTTACATCATTCGTAAGAGTATTGGTTACTAAATCAACTAACACTTCATCCAGTCTATCTAACGCTAACTGTGCATATAAAGAATCCGAAGCTGGTTGTTTTGGATCTGCCTGTCTATTTGAATATAAATCAACCCCATACACCGCCTTCACCTGTCCAGCAAACTCTAGGTATGATTTCACATCATTGAATACTGCTGAAGAAAGCTCTCCTAAAAATTGCTTAGAATCCGTAAATACTGTTCTCGTATCACTCTCTGAATAGATTCTTTGAATGGCTTGTTCGCTAGGGTTTACAGTTACACTATTTTTATCTAAAGCATTTAATGAATTAAACTTTTGCGGAGTTGCTGCTCCAGATTTTTGATAAGTATTAAAAGCTTGAATAACTTTATTGGATTGTTTAATACTTTCATTGAGTTTAGAAACATTGCTCAACAATGCTTGTTTTTGAGCATCACTCAAGTGAGCAATAGATTCTTCTGTTATCACTTTAACATTCGAAGCAATTGGAGCGAACCATCCTGTTTCTGAAATCGACTCATTTTTATGTTTTAACTCATACGCAACTCTTAATCGTTTTGCAGAAGGATTGAATCCTGAAGTTACCTCAACGGAAGAACCATTTTGAGTAAATAAAACATTTTGCCCATCAATTGTTAGGCTTTGTAAGGTATAGTGACTATCCACTGTAAATACTATTTTTTTCACTTTCCCAGCGATTTCACTGACCGCCATTGCTCCAGAGATTGGCTTATTCTTGATTTCATTCTGTTTCGTATTTACAAACTCATCCTTACGACTCGTTTGAACGGTCGCACTAGGATTGACTTTTTGAACAAAATGAACAGTATTTTTCAAAAATTGCTTATCTTCTTCTGGCAAAGCCATCCGGTCAATCGTAGCATCATCGTAAAGTGAAATCTGCTTTGCGCTAGAAATGACTTGCTTGTCAATATTGTTACGAAGCTCTGATACCATTAGACCTAATGTCTTTTTCGTTTGATTACTATTATCTGACAACGATTCCGCTACAGCTTGTTTAATCTTTTCTTTGTAAGTAGTTGATAAATAAGTGCTAATTTCTTCATTTCTCTTTTTGATATCTGTAAGAAAATCGTTTAAGCGTTGATTTAGCTGATTAGAATTTTCTAGAATCTTGGTTAGATCTTGACTATTATTCAAACTTGGTAAATCTTTGGAATTAATATCTTGCATAATCTTTAAAGGGTCATTCACTGTCAAACTAGAAATTCCTTTATCATATACCGCTAATTCATTTTCACGTTTTAAAACAGACTGTGTCCAAGCATCTTGAAGTTGCTTAATTTTAGCAATTTCTTCATCGTAAGTTTTATCAACAGAAATAATTTGTGTAAAAGAAGTATTCGAGTTTTGGATGACTGTATTAAAGTTCTCCATTACTTCTGTTGAGTTTTTCGAAGAATTGGATAGTCCTGCGAATTGTTGAGAATACAGTGTCAAAGGATTTAAAAGAGTATCTTCGAACTGACTCACTGTATCTCCTTGATTTTTAACAACTCCCATTACCTGATTCTGAGCAGTCTTTAAATTAGCAATGACACTACTAAAATAGATTCGAATCATATCCTGATTAAATGCTTGCTTCAAATCAGATACTGCTTGTTCCGCCTGCTTCACTAACACTTGCTTATCCGCATTAACTCTATATTGAAATAATGCGCGTTTTGGTGCGGTTTCTTCTAAAGAAAGTGCGTCTTTAGAAAAATGACTTGGCATAATCACCATCACCTGGTAATTACCGTTTTCTAATCCTTTTTCTGCAGTTGAACGAGAGACCGTTTCCACTTTATAAGGAGTCGTTTTGGCAAATGAGTCAATGAGGACATTAGCCATTGACACTTGGTCTCCATTGTATGCAGTCCCACTGTCTTCATTCACAATGGCTATCGAAACATCATTTTTTGCAGATGAATGTTCTTGAGTGGATGATGTTCTAGAAGTGTTTTGTGGCTTTACAATCCCAGCCAGAGCTAATAACAATACTAATACTAAAAGAACCCCTGAAAATAGGAACACTTTTTTATGTTTCATAATCTTCTCCCTTATTATTTTTTAATTAGAAAAAGGTGGGATGTTCTCCCACCTTCAAGGATAGATGGTCTATCCATTAATTTAAGCCAAATTTTTGAGATAATGCTTGATCGTGTTCTTCCATCGCACGAGCAGCACTTACTAATTGTAAATTGATTTGTTCTAATAATTCAGCGAATTCTCTTACTTTTGGTTTTAGTTCATTGAATTGACGATCAAAACCTTGGAAAGCTTGACCTTCCCATTCTGATGCTAATGTTTGTTGTAAACCAGTTAAGTTTGATAAGATGCTGTTCACTTCGTTTGAAGCTTTATTATATTCACGTGCACGTGTTTGTAACGTTTCTGGTGATACTCTAATTTGTCCCATAATCTTGAACTCCTTAAAATTAAATTTTTGTTACATTTATACGTCGATAGTAGCATATTCATAAATATTTAGCAATATATAAATAAATATTTCACGACGTACAACACCGTTTTTTTCTATTAATATGTCCTCTCATTATACAAGCATAAAATATTTTTAAATTTCATCATTTACCTCATTTTATGAGCTCTTTATTATTGTTAGCTAAATTATATCATTTGCTGTTCATTCATTCGATAGTTTTCCTAATAAAAACAGCTCAAAAAGTAATCTAACTTTTGAGCTGTTCTGTATTTTTTTAATGAAGTTGATTAACCTCTTAATTTGCCGTTTTGACCAAGGTTTTCTGCTTTAATTTCTTGAATAATAATATGAATATGTTCAGTTGGAGCGCCAGTATGTTTAGAGACCACTTCTGTCACTTCTTTGACAAGGGCTTCTTTTTGTTCACGGCTTCTTCCTTCGATCATTTCAACATGAATAAATGGCATGGTTGTGCCTCCCTTCGCTTAAACTAGTTTATATAGTTGCTCTTTGGTTCTATTTTACTCCTAAATAGGAGAGAATACTAGGTGTGGTGCTGGAAAGGACTTACACCCTGTGGAGTTGGGTTCGAAAAAGCAGAAACGACGTCCACTTCCCGAAACGTCCGCAGAACGTTTCACGTTCCTTCCGGCGTTCCGGTCCAGTGTTTCAGTCCTGATCGTTCGCCCTAATATCCTGTTTTAGTCGGGTTCGGCTTCGCAGAAATGGCGTGCGTTTCCCCAAACGTACGCATGACTCGTTCCGAGTCCTTTGCGTCGTTCGGGTCCAACGGTCCATTTCTGAGCGCGAAGCCTCACACCCTATATTTTTCTATTAAGGTTTTCATGGTTTTGTTTGAAAAGAGCACGGTTAGGATGGCTGTGTTTAATGGGAATGAAATTAGGTTCTTAATGATTCGCAGTGGCATGAAGACGGCGAAAGCTTTACCTGTCATCATATACACCCATAATGAATTCAATCCGAGGTTACAGACGATTGTGACGAGTAATACTGCAATCAAGATTTGTTCCCATCTGAGTGGTTTCTTATATAAGAAGTATCCGTAGATGAGTCCTCCGACAAGTGCTGTCAGTGTATAGCCGATAAAGAATTGCCCACTCTCCCCGCGGAAGAAGTTCCCGAGGATATCGACTAGGATTCCCACAAGCGCCGCACGCCACGGTCCAAGCATGACCCCTGCAATGGCAGCTCCGATGAATCCGAAGCCAAGTTGTACGTAAACTCCGAATTTTATTGTTGGCAACATTTCCATCACAAGACGAATGGCCAAGATTAGCGCCATCACTGTAATATCAAGTATTTGTTTTCTATTATATTTCTTTGTATTTTCCATATTAGCATCTCCTTTAATTGTAAAGAGTTGCTCCATTTAACTTCTTCTATTTCTAGTGTTGTGTAAATGCAGCGAATGCGACTAAATTACCGCAATGTTTCCATTTTCGTCCCAGTGGCAACATTCCATCCTCCGGGCACTTAACGCAATAAAGTCTACTCTGATTTTTAGGTTCTAGAAAATTTAGTTCCTACTTTCCATGAATCTCCTTTCTTACTCTTGGTAAGGATACCTTCTTCATGTCCCATCGTCAAGTCCTCTATATCTTTAGGGCTTTAAAAATCGATGTTCATCGTCTTTTGAACGGTTTTGACTGAAAAAATATTTTCTAAAAAGATAAAATCCGAAAATATTGTTGATACCGTTTTCTACAATCTGTATAATTAGATAGTAAGATTGCCAAAGAAAGGATGCAACATGAGTAACGAACGTTTTTTAATGATAGAGTCTGATATTAAAAATTTATCCTTCCGATTAGAGTCTATTACCAAATCCAAATACGATAGCGACTGGCATAGTACGCTACACACTCATCCCTTTACTGAACTTTTCTATGTTATTGATGGTAAGGGCGAATTTATTATTCAACACCAACGTTTTCCGGTTAAAGCCAATGATTTTGTCATTATTAATCCTCAGGTAGAACACACTGAAGTTTCTTCACCAGATTCTCCTCTAGAATACATTGTGGTGGGAATCCAAGGTCTGTCCTTCTCGAATTTAACCCCTGTGGATCAAGGGGGCCATCCTTTTTCGTTCTTTAATTTACGAGATGAGCAAAAGGACATTTTGCGCTACTTAAACGCGATGGTGCAAGAAGCCACGAATCAAGCGCTCAGTTATGATTTAGTTTGTCATAATCTGTTAGAAATTTTATTGATTAAAATTTTGAGACACCAGCATTTTGATTTGGAAGTCGGTGCTCATAGTAAAACGACAAAAGATATTGCTTTTATCAAACATTATTTGAAGACTTACTACCGAGAAAGCATTCAGCTAGAAGCCTTAGCGTCAATGACCCACTTAAGCCGCTTCTACATTTCCCACAGTTTTAAAAAAGAAGTCGGCATGTCTCCAATGGAATACTTAATGACCATTCGTATCAAAGAAAGTAAAATTTTACTACGAACAACGAATTATTCTATTTCTCAAGTGGCGGACATCGTTGGATTTACAACACCAACTTACTTCTCAAAACAATTTAGAAAAATAACGGGAATTTCCCCAACGGATTACCGCGAGAAATATCAAAAGGAGTCCCAATGATACGAAAACCAAAGCGAGATGAACGCCGTCAAATCATCCCGCTCATCGAATTAATTATGCAAGATATGGAACTGCCAATTCTGGAACATACAAGTCCAGAAATGCTCTATGCGATGCTAGAAGAAGCGATGCTCGACGATCAGTTTCGCTACGGTCTTAGCCAAACCCTGGTCTATATCCATGAGGGAAAAGTGGCGGGGGCAATTTTTGGCTATCACGGGCACTTAGAAGACACGATTGATGATCCGTTCCACCAATTATACGAGGCTTACAACATTGAGCATCAAATCCCGCTCTACGAGGATAAGGAGACGATGCCAGGAGAATGGTATATTGATATTTTAGCGGTCTATCCCGAATATCGTCGCCATGGGATTGGTCGCGAATTATTGGTAGAAGTAGAAAACTTAGCGCGCCAGCAAGGGGCCACCAAAATCGCCCTCAACTGCGAAAAGGAGAATACAAAAGCATACAAATTATATGAAAAACTGGATTACACCCCAGAAAGTGAACGTGTCTTAAGCGGTCATTCGTATTATCATATGACGAAAGCCTTATAAAAAATCCGTTTTTGTACGAAATCGTTCAAAGAGAGATTTTATAAAATGTAACATAACTGTTACATTTTGCTTTTTCAAATGAAAAAGAGACTC
>CAJPNA010000020.1 GCA_905371865.1 uncultured Carnobacterium sp. | reverse complement strand
TTAATATATAAAGATTATAACATAGAAAGAAGTATTTTGTAAAATAAATTATTTAAAGAATGTTTCTAATTGATATGTAATTCCACCATAATTGTTTTCTTTCAATCCTCCAATGACATCAAATTCCGTCACAGTTGGGCGTTTCGCATAATTCCATACAACAACATTGACGTCGTTTGTCAAGAACACTTTCAAATGTCGTTCTTTCATACGCACAAACTTTTGTTCATCTAAGTTCACATGTGCTTTGAATGTTGGCTCTTGAATTGTTTTATTGAATGGATACAATTCATCAATATCTTCCAGTCCATATTCAAGTGTTTTCAACGTTAATTCTCCAGTTGCGATATATTCATCCAAGTCCATCGGTTCTTTGAAGTCAGTGAATTCCTCACGTTCGGTCGACCGAACCAATTTCGCCCACTCTAACTTGAACCGCTCTAAATATTTTGATTTAATTGCAATTCCAGCAGCTCTTGCGTGTCCACCAGCTGATACAATTGCGTCCGGTAAGATTTCTTTCATCTCACTTATCAATCCTAGTAATTTATATCCAAGTGGAGCACGAGCACTACCACGACATAAATCACCATCATTACTAAATACAATTGTCGGCATGTCGAGACTTTCACACATTTTAGCACATACTAGACCAGCAATACCTTCATACTTGGCATCCGGTACGACAGTAACTTCTTCTGGTTCTAATACTTTTAGTACGTACTCGGTCATCTCTTTACGAATTTCATTCATTTTAAGAATCTCATCGTATACTTGTTGTGCCATTACTGTACCAGTTTGCATGAATAACTCATAACCAAGTTTTGATTCACCAGTCACACGACGTGGTGAGTTTAATGCTGGACCGAGTTTCCAACCAATATTGTGGACGTTCAATTTACCGATGTTTCTTAATACTACTTCAAGACCGTTCAAATAGTTTTGGTACTCACGGTTCAATGATGCTTTTCGCATGTTTGGAATGTACTTATCAGTAAAGTGCTTGTACTTACGTAATAAGTAAGCATTCTCATCCACGTGTGGCATGACGTCCGTTACAGTCGAAATAACTACTAGTGGTTCAAAGTTGGACATGAATTTGTCGTCTAATCCGTTGTCATGGTACTTGTGTAATAACTGCATGATTTTGTATGCGACAAATGTACCAGATATTGCTTTAAACTCAGAATTACACACTATATCTGCACGATTTGGATTTACCACAGCTCTCGCCATGAATGGATGTAATTCGATTTGTCCAGAATGGTGGTCTGACACCAACACATCAATTCCGTTTTCCTGTAAGAATGAAATGGACTCACTATTTGCGATTCCACAGTCAGCAGTGATAATAACATCAAATTCACCATGGTCTACGAATAAGTTTAGTGCATTTTTCATTGTCAATCCGTATCCATCATGTGCATTTGGGAATGTAATTTCTACATCATATCCCAAAATCTTCAAGTTTACATACAATATAATACCAGCACAAATACCGTCTGGGTCATAGTCTGAACGGATGATAATTTTTTTATTTTGCATTTCAAGTAACGCTTCCACAAATTCAATAATCCCAGATAGGTCTGTTGCTGGTCTCAGTTTAGCATTCAAGTGAGTTTGGATTTGTTCAGTTGTAATCTCATAATGGTCTAAATATTCTTTGTATAAATCCAACTATTGCTCACCTCTCACGTAAATAATTTCTGTTGTTTGATTGAATGGTCTTAATCCGAACAAATCATATTGTTCCAAACCATCGTCACTTGGATAAACTTCAAACACTGGTAGTTTGTACTCATCTAAAAGTTTTAAATCAAAATCTTCATACGCAACGATAAAACGACCACCACTTTTCACAATGTCGAGACCGTGACCCCACTGGTTCACTTCTGGCATTTTACCGATTCTTTTCACTTCAATCCCAAGAATACAACCGTTTTTATCATGTGAAATAAAGTCTGGCGTCCCGTTCTTAGAAAATGACGAACCGTGTACATTGATAAAATATCTATGATTGCGAACAAAGTCAGCTTCAATTATATTTACTGCAATTTCTTCTTTATTCATCGTTTCTTCACATTATTACCTCTCGTTTTATTAATGGACGTTCCACGTTCTTTTTGTTCAACACCGATTTGTAAATCATGGAAATCCTCACCATTTTTCACACGTTTTAGTGCTTCTTTAGCAGCTTTTTTATCTAATAATTTCTTATTTGCTACCGCAGCTCTTGCTAAACAAATCCAGTAAGCTTCACGTTCATTTAGTTTTTCTTTATCTGTTTTTGGAATGAATTCCAACACATAATATTTCCAGTCACGTGTGTTTTTAAACTCAGCATCGTGTCCAGTTTTCTTCTTCACGCCATTTCTAAAGTGTTGTGCCAGTCTCGTTTTCATGTTCACAGATTGTCCAACATAAATCTCTCCAGTTTTCACGTTGTGATACGCATAAATTCCGCTACGACTTGGCATACTAGCAAAAGTATACGGATAGCGTAGCTCTCTACAAAATCGCTCATACGTGATATCGTCCGGATGTAATGATGTCGCTTGCAGTAGTTGATTATAACGAGACGCCAACTTGTTATATTCTTTAACCAAGTTGACGTATTTTTCTCTTATTTCCAAGTCCAGTCACCACATTTCAACTTCAATGTGAGTTCACCAATTAGTTTGCGAGTATTTGCATCGTATACTTTATACGTCCAAATACCAAATTCTGGTTTTCTAGTTACATGTGTAAACCAAACTAAGTCTCTTGTTTTATTTTCTTTATTCATCTCAATCTCAAAGTTACGTAGTTCATTACGATTGTGACTAGACGACCAACCGATAACTAACGCACTATTGTTCTCAATACCATGGTATCCGAACGGTATTAGATGTGTGCGGTCAAATGCTACATTCATTCGTGGATAAATCAATGGTTTTAACTCGGAACGTTCTTTATCATTTCTTTCTGTAAACGTAAATGCTGTGTCTTTTGGTAGATAAGCACCAACTTCATGATGAGCAACATCGTGGAAGAACCAATACTTCCCAACACTTGGAGTCTTACCACCATTCCAAAGTCGTTCTAAGCGATGCTTAGAACGTAATATCTTAACGTTTTGTTCTGTCGTAGTACTATTAGATTCTTGTTTTTTCTTCTGTTTAACTTTAGTGACTTTCGGTTTTGGATTCCAGTATGGTTGAAACCATTTTCTGATACTAACATAAATTTTTCCAAACATTAACTATCACCTCGAATTTCTTCTAGTTGTTGACGATGTCGTCGTTGTAGCATTCTCCGTCGTTGGAGTTACTTGTTTTAATTCAAGTTCTACTTCAATAGTTGAACCTTTCATGATACGCTTATAAGTAGTTATCGCTGGTAGTTGAGCTTTCACTTTATCAGACGTCTCTCCAGATGATTGACGATAACGAATATTGATATTATTCTCTTTCGCCCACTTCTCAAGCTCTTGCTTTGTCTTACCAACAAATGATGGATAGTCTACAACTTGAGAATCCAAAGCTTTCTTCTTATCAGAAATTTCTTTCTTCAACGCTTCAAATCTTGATTTTAACTCTTTTGTTTCATCAATTTTTTGTTGAATATCAACAATACTTGCATTGTCAGCCAATGTATTTGAAGCTTCTTTGACAATCGATTGTAAGCGACTGATTAAGTCAGCTCTATCGAACGTGGACGCTACGTTTGTGAAAGCTGTCGCATCCGCAGTCGTTACACTGTCTTTGACCGAAATCTCGTCTCCGATTGTGAAAATATTCGCAAATGCTTCATAAATTTCCACCAACTGATTATGAGAAGTTGCGTATGTACCTAATTTTTTATATACATCTTGAACTGCTCCAGCTACTCTATTATTTTGAGCAAGTGCATTCAGTTTATCAAACTCATCTTTAATAACAGTCTCAATGACTTTCAAGTACTCATCTGGTTTCTCAGCTTGTACTTTTTCCACTCTGAGTCTCAAGTCGTGAATGTCCTTGATGTCATGAAATAGTTCATTCACTCCACTTAGGTTTAAATTCTCAATCTTTGTGAAACTATTAACAAAGTTCTCAAATAATTCTTCGTCTGTTGATTTGAAGTTCTGCTTTTCATCATCCCACAATTGAGATTTGTAATTATTATAAACACCCATGTTTTCTCGGTCGTCATCACTAAGATATAGTTGCTCTGGAGTCAGAGACGCAAGCTCTGGTTGTTGCGTCTTCTTCCACTCCACAGTACTTGTGTATTGATGGTAGAGCATTCCAATTACTGAAAGCACGACCGCAATGACTACGACCACACCAGCTATAATCCATAGTTTTTTAACTGATTTAATCTTTCCCATTCTCTAAACCCCAATGCCATATAATTCATAAATGTCTTCAATTGCTCTAGATTTCTTCGTTACACGTACTTTTACTTCTTTTGGAATAACAGTATCGTCGCATTCTACTAATCCAACTTCATCTAAGTTCGCTGTCACTTTCCATTGTTTTAGAAGTTGTTCCGCCCAACGAACGTAAGCGTCAATATCTAGCTCATTCATGTCGAATTCACGTAATTCCTGTGCTGTATTTAATACGACACCAGTTCTAGATGGATAGTGAGTAACGTTTTCACTATCTTTCCATAATTTAATTGGAATCAAATCTTCAATTGATTCTCCAACCAAGCAAATTTGGTTAGCATTTAAAATCTTCATGTAGCCAGACAAATCCTTTTGTGTTGGAAATGCTTTTAATACACCAACATGTGTGTATACAGATGTTTTAAACTCTTTACGTTTGTTTGCAAATCCGAAATCTTTTAATTCATAAATACGATTTGAGTCAAACGTGTCAGTTTCAAATCTTGCTGTCACACCATCAAAAATCATATCTTTTGGTTGAATTCCAGCATCTAATTGCATAATGAACTCGAACAAATGTTCTTTCTTCAACTCACTCAAACTTTGCGTCCCAAGTGTGTTACCGTTACGTGTTAATACTACTCGATTTACTTTTTGAGCACGTTGACCATCAATCGTTAACGCACGAGCTTTTGTACCACTGAATACATGATAGAATGGTAATAATTCACCTTTGTCTCGAACGCTCTTAATATGTTCTAACACAATATCTCTATTATATGGTTCTGTTAACCAGTTTTCATTATTGGACATATACTCTAGAGCTGCGTTCCCAGCTACTAATGGATATGTGATGTTTTGTCCAATTGCGTCATCTGGGTACGCCAATTGGTGACTTGGACGTAAGTCCCCACCAACGATTTGACGTTTACCATTAATGAACTCAACACGGTTTGAAGCATCACGGTTGATGAATCGTGATAATGTTTCTGGTTCTACTTCCATTCCGTAGTCACGGACATACTCATGTACTACTCGTTCACAGTCTTCCATTGAGATATTGCAAATATAAATACCATCCGTATTTGTTGATGGAATGAATGCACCAGCTTGTGTTAAACGTTGTGCTAACGACCATATGAACATATTACCCATCAATCGCATTGATAGTGCTTTGTTATCTAGTGGTAACGTAGCGTATTGGTTATGCGTATTCGCAGCACCAGATGAGTTATTCAGCAAGAACTTAAAACCAACTTGTTTGTTCGAGTTGTCCACGTCAACAGCTGTCCATATAGATTTATCGAATGGTAATGAATTTTTAATATCAATACGATATTCCACAATCGATGTAAATCGGTCAAATCCTTCCGTTGTTAAGAACATTTGCATCTTAGACATCAACATTGGATAGAATGAAGACCAGTCTAAGTGGATTACGTTTGTAACGTCGACTGTTGGTTTTTGACGACCTTTTACTTCCGTATCCGATACAATCCATTTCTGAATTGCTTCATCTGACATTGCGTTTAATCCTGCCATGACACCACCGTGCGCACCACCAGTTGACACACGAGCGAAACTGTTTGTAGCTTTTCCATCTCGCATATATGGTACGTTCATTAACGATGAATGCGTGATTGGTTGCGAACGCAACACCTTGTTTAAATCTTTCATATTACGTGTATCCTTGCCACGAAAATGAGAGAAGAATTGTTTTAAGTTATTTGGTACGTAGACCTCTTTTGCACACATATATTCCCATAAGTCCACGTACATCATTTCTCCCGGTTTATCTGGATTTGGTACTGGAAATGCAAAGTCCACAAAATCATAGTCTACTGGTTTCACATTGTTCGGCCCAATTAACACCCATCCAGCAATTTGCGCAGCTGTTGCATCACGCTCACGTGGAGTGTATCGTGTTAATTTTGTCACATCCATAGCACGAGCTGCTGTATATGGATACATCGAACGAATTGTGTCTCGAATAAATAGACGACTCTTTAAGAATTTATTATGACTTTTTACAAGAGTCGCAAGCACGTCGTTAAAGTTATATTCCACTAAATGTGCTTTTTCTTCTTCCGTCCATATGTGTGGTTCATCACTAGCGACTAATTCGTCGATGATAACGTCCATTCCGTCTTTCGCCATTTCTTTTTTAAGACCCGGAGTTGTCAAGTTCTCACTAGCTTCATCCACCGTGTCTTTTTTCGCAAGTTTCGCCCAGTCAATATGACCATCTTTGTATAATGCTAAGTTACGGAAATAGCGATAAGCTGTTGCTTTAATAACACCTTTCGTGCAACGTTCGATATACTCTGGAAACTTGTGTGGTTTTCCTTTATAGCGAATAACATAGTTTGATAATTTACGAATGTCGCTTGGTCTTGTTTTCTCTTTATGTAACTTGACCCATAAGTAAGTCAACACCAATACTGGTAAGTCATATGAAGCACCATTCCACGTACGATATTCCGCAAAGTTGTATTTATTTGCGTATGGTAAATCGTGCGGTAAAGTCTCACATAACAACTGTGTACGCAACATAGACTCAAATTCCGCCATGTCATTTGCGTCACCCATCTTATAAACGTAAGCATTACGACCTAAACTGTCTGGGTCTGTGATACCAATTTTCTTTAACATGCGAATGGTATCTGGTTTTTTGATGAACATATCAATTTGTTTTTCAATTTGTTCTCTAGTAACATCAGCGAACTGCTCGTCACCAAATAAAACGATTGAGAAGTTGTTTTTACTAATCATAGCATTCGTGAACAACTCAATCATACACTCTAAGTCGTATGTTGATTCAACAGCGTCGTTTAAGTACGAGAAGTCCACTGGTCTATATGTTTCTTTAAATTGTTTGATTTTTGGACGAGTTTTTACTCGTGCTTGTACCTGTTGCGTATATGGCATTTCTGCAATATTTACCAATCTATACGACCTCACTTTCAGAATTTAATTTCAATAGAACACCTAAATCTGTGTTCTCGATATACTCGAAAATTTTAGTTGTGATTAACTCATCATAAGTCGATTGAATAAATTCATATAATGAATCGTTCGCATCAATATACAATGAATTACTACCATCATTTAATGCTTTCACTAATCTCGTCACGAACTCAGCAAGTGCGTCCTCAAAACTCATACGCTCACCTCCGTCGAATTCGGAATCCATCTCATACCCAACATGAGCAGAAGCTAAACTTGTTTGTAGTACTTCTAATAGTCCATTATTATCACTCTTGACCTCACTTGAGCTAACATCAACAGCAACTGTATGACTAAATAGAACATTTACAATTTCAGTTCCACGTTTTAAATGCACTGGATACTGATTTGGATTGAATATTTTCACTATGACTTCGAATGTCGAATCAAACACCACGCCACCGTGAACTAAAAGTCGATTGTCAAATGTCGCACTTGAACCCATAATCGTAGCAATCATTCCACTTGATTGATTGATTGTAACTCCTGTTGAGATGCTTGTGACTTCATTTGGATAGACGGTAACATCTTCTTGTAAGTATAGTTTCATCAAGCGTTCATGCTCGATAGTTGGTTTAATTAAATTTTCTTGAATTGAAAATGTTATCATTTGTTCCAATGAACTCACTCCTTAATCATCATTTTATAATTTCTTTAAAAATCGGACGGACTTCTAAATCTCGATGTGAGATTGCATTTGCTGTAAACTCATCCAATGCACCATATCGTTTTAAATCATGTGCTTGGTGAATACGTTTGAGTAACGTACTCTTATTTTTCGACGCAATTGGTTTTCCGTCAATAGTCACATATCGACCTCTTTGGACAAGAATCCATCCACTAATTTTATATTTCGACATTAGTTTTAGGTATTGTTCTCTCTTAATTAAATCACTTCGATGATGCATGAATTTTCGATACTCACGACTACCCTCTTTTGTGTCAACATATTCAAATCCTAAATGTACTAATGTTCTTTGACAGAGATGTACGCCAACATATTTTTTAATTTTGATGACATCTCGTTCAAATTCTCGATGGATGTACTCAACTGCTTCATCTAGAGTTTCCACAACATCCAATTTTCGATTTTTAAATCGTATCATTTTTCTCATGTGTAAATCTCCTATATCGCAAGAATCTACCTTACACGGTTAAGGTATAATCCTGCCGAGTAAGGTAGTGCATTGCGCATCTTTTAATTTATTTTATTCTTTCGGCACTTTCGTTTTGAATGTGACCGTCACTTCTAATCCTTGAGCGAGTAAATCCTCAGCAACTTCTTTTAGATGGTCTGGTGTAGCATCTTCAATTGTCGCATTTCCACTTTTACGAGTAATTTTGACAGCTCCATCTAAATCCTCAATAATTTCATCATTCCATGATGGGTCGGTATATTTAATTGTAAGCATTTTTCATTTCTCCAATCTTTGATTAATTTATTATTTCTTACAGATGAATTGTGGAACACCATCCACAATGTTCGATAAAATTTGTGTTTCACGCATCTTACGTGCAATGTATTCAAGAATCACACGACCGGCTACTACAGTTTGTGGTTGAGCAACAGCTTTATCTGAGCTATCCACAATCTCAAATTTCTCAGCACGTCTAATGTCATGTGTGATTTCCAAGAACGTTGTAGTACCAGTTTCTTTGTCGTATCGATAAACAAACCAATTTGATTTGTTGATATAATCTTGATTGATTTGTGGTGATGATAATACAGAATCGTCATAGTATTTAACTTCACGACCACTATTTAGTTGATTCAATTTCATTTACGAACACCTCGAATCATTGTTTTATTACCTCTACCGTCATTAAGTGCTAACATACATCCAGTGAAGTATTGTGTTTTAAACACTTTTTTATACCCATATAATGAGATGTCTTCTACGTAGCTACCATTTACTTCAAAATTTCCATTTGAAAAAGTAGGACTAGTGAATTTGACAATCATCATAGTATCTGTCACTGTGTTCAATAATCTAATTGTCAAATCATCATTCTTCACTGATGCTGATTCAACAATAAACTTCTTGTCTAAAATCGCAGCAATTAATTCATCGCTTACTGAATATGTGAACATTGAACGTCACTCCTATCTTATATCATTTATTTCATTATACACCACATCTAGCTTCCGTGTACATAGTCAATTGGAAAATATTTTACTGATTTGAAAGTTTTTTCCATTGGTTTGGGTTTAATTTCTGTCATAAAGTGTAACAAGTCGAGTGTCAAACTACGAATCTCTTCATCTGTCATTGATTTATCAAGATTCCCAAGATTGAAAATCGCTTGTTGTCGAGTACCGATAAATACATTATCACCATCACTTGTACTTGCAAATAATTGCGCAACTACATCACCATCGTGTGAGAATGGAATATTTACACGAACGTGTTTGTTAAAATGCTCCAATCTCAATGTGATTGTACTATCATGATAGTACGTCATTGGTTTAGTACCACTCGATTTTACTCCAAGTGGTACTAGACGTGCGTGGTATCGAAGTACAGATGCATCATCTGATATGGTGCGTAGTGTTTCTAATACTCGAATAATATTAAACGCTTTATGTCCTGTTGTCTTCATAACTACTTCTCCAATTCGATTGATTTAATATCGCATTTACCATTTTTCGTGTTTACAAGTGTAAACCCAGTTGAGCTTGCTCCATCGCTTCGTCCGTCATACTTAGACGTGTTGATTTTCTTCTCAACCATCTTCGGTGTTTTGAACGAACTATCAAGCATTGTAATCTTGATTGTTGTATCCTTGAACTCAGACATGTCGATTTGTTTTGCGTAAATCACATAGTCATCATCGCTCTTGAATTTCATCAATTTACCAAGTTTGCTCAAGTAACGTTTCGTATTCACGTTTTGCTGTGCTTTTGAAACGTCAAGTAATTTAGCAGCACCATTCTTAGTAATTACGAGCATACGTGATGTTTCGTATTTACTACTTGTTGACACTCCGACAAATTCGTCAGTTGCTTTCAAGTCTGGGATTTGTTTATTTAATGACTCGTATGACCCAGTCAACGAACCATTATCCAAATCGTTAACAAATCGAGTTACCGACTGTCCAGATTTAGTCGCAATGACGATATAATCAGTTGTTGTACTATCGATTACATCCACGATGTCATCGTTGTCATAGCTTGCGATGTTATTTTCATACGCTTTAGCTCCAATTCGGAATACTTGCAAGTCACGTTTCACCACAACTTTTGTAGCTTTAGACTCAATTAAGTCTTCTTCTTTCAATTCAACTACTTCCACTTCATCAGAAATATCCTTGAATGAAGTTTTACGTTTACTGTCTTTTAGAATTTGTTTTGATGATTGGAAATCTAAAATCAATTGTTGATTGCAATAGTCGTCATCACTCAGTCGTTTCGACAACTCTTTTTGATTTGTCAAGTTCTCGTCTAACTCATTCGTCAATTGCTCGAAGTCTTGTTTACCAAGTCGATACAATGGTAAGTTCGCAATCACTTCGGATTGTGCTTCTGAAAATTTATGTTTCTTTTGAAGTACTTCGATAAAGTTCTTACGAGAAGTTGACTTACGAGCATCTTTTACAACTTCGTCAGATAATTTCACTAATTGTAACAATCCACGAACAATATGCTCACGAGATTGTAATTTATCCAAATCATACTGCCACATACGACGTAATGTATCACGACGGAAATTAACGAATTTACGTAAGTAATCATAAATGCCAATTTGCATTGGTTTTCCATCCACAATCATTACAGTGTTCGCAGTGTACGCAATTTGTAATTTAGATTTTTTATATAACAATGTCTCGATTTGTTTCAACGTTGTTTCATCAGTACCACGTTTACATAAAATCTTAATCGAGATTTCGTTTGATGATTTAGACTCATCATCTAATTTAGTCACACCTAAAGCTTTCATGTGTGGTTCTAATGCTGTTGCAATAGATTTCTTCAAGTCAGAAGTATTTACTCCCCATGGTACTTCGGTGATTTCTAAATATGACTCTTTCTTTTTCTCTACGTGTAATTCCACTTTACCACGTAGCACGAATCGTCCACTGCCATCCACGATTTCTTTCATGTGGTCTGTATTGTCTACAATGACCCCACCAGTCGGAAAGTCTGGACCGAGTACGATTTTACCTAGTTTTTCTGGAGTAATGCTTGGTGTTTTAATAATCTTAATACATCCGTCCAATAACTCTAATGAGTTGTGTGGTAAGATATTACTTGCCATACCAAATGCAATACCTTGAGCACCATTAATGAATGCTTGTGGAATCGATGCTGGTAACACTTCTGGAATCTTTTTCGTTCCATCGAAGTTGTCTAATAAGTTCACAGCGTTCTTGCCAATACCGTTTAAAAGCAAGTCAGCACTCGGACTTAAACGACACTCATAGTAACGCATCGCAGCTGCTCTAGAACCGTCGATGTGACCGTTGTTCCCGTGAATGTCCGTCATTGGTTCATTATTCACCCACGGTTGTGACAGACGAACTAAAGAGTCGTCAATTGAGCTGTCGCCGTGTGGGTGATAGTTCGCCATTGTATCTCCGACAACTTTAGCACCTTTCACGTAACGTGCTTTTGAATTTAATCCAAGTTCGTGCATAGACCATAGAATCGCTCTATGTACTGGTTTCAATCCATCTCGATAATCTGGTAGTGCACGAGCTAAAATTACATAACTACCATAGTCAATCATGGACTCACGTGACATGAGTCCAATATCTTTTGTTGCTTGTAACGCCACTAGTTTCTAACCCCTTTCCACTTCATTGAAGTCGATGTGTTCCACGACCCAATCCGCACGAAGTTTTGCTTGTTTTCCAAGTAGAATTTGCAATTCTTTCTGAGCAGACTTGATGTCATCGATTGTAACTTGAACAAGTCGTCGTGTTTTCTCATCCGCTAATGCGGAGTGAGCTTCATCTAACGCCATTTCTCCAAGTCCTTTGTAACGATTAATCTCATATCCTACTAATTTAGGTCTATCTTTTTCAATCTCAGCTTCCGTGTAATACATTTTAATCTCATCAATGTTACCATTCTTGTATTTCACCGCTTTATACAATGGCGGTAACACCACGTACAAGTAACCAGCTTCAATCAATGGTCGCATGTATTTGAAGAACAGACCAAGTAATAATGTACGAATGTGCGAACCGTCAGCATCAGCGTCGGTCGCAATAATAACTTTATGATAGTCCGCTTTCTCTGGGTCACACTCTTGTCCAATTCCAGCATTTAATACTGAAATAATGGTACGTACTTCTTCATTTTTCAATGCGTCACTTAATGGTAACTCAAATGTATTTAAGATTTTCCCACGTAGCGGAAAGACAGCTTGGAATTTCGGGTCTCGCCCGATGTTCGACGCTGAGTCCCCCTCTACGATAAACAATTCTTTCTTGCTTGGGTCTTTTGCAGACGCAGTTTTCAACTTACTTGATTTAATAAGTGTTCCTTGTTCTTTTAATTTACGAGCTGTCTTCTTATCAAGACGGGACTCACTAATTGTTTCTCGAACTTCTTTTGACTCGTTGATTTTATCCACAATCTGAATACCAATGTCAGCATGGTCGAATAACCATGTTGATACACCGTTACTTACCACAGTCTCCATTGCTTTTGCTGCTAACGCAGTTTCAAGCTTTTCTTTCATTTGTCCACCAAATTGTGTTAAATCTTTATGAATCTTAATCTCGAATGCAGCAATAAGACCATCTAGTACGTCAGATTGCTTGAAAGCACCTTTCACAACTTTAATTTTATCAGCTGATTTCTTAGCTGCTTTATTCTTCGCATTCACTGCAATCTTATAAGTGT
>CAJPNA010000019.1 GCA_905371865.1 uncultured Carnobacterium sp. | reverse complement strand
ACTTTTTTGCTAAAAAGCTTTTTATTTGATTACTACGAATCCGTATGATTCTTCGTAATCTTTATAAACGCTTCTATTTTAATTTTTCTTCAAAATTTTTAAATGGTTTATTTTACACTACAAAATAATAAATTTGTCATGATTAAAAAGAGGTTTTATGCTAAAATACCCTTAATAAGAAAGCGTTTTATAAATATTAAAAGTAGTATAACTGGCAAAAAAATAAAAAAAGGTAGGTGAATAAAAATGCATCGTCATGTTATCTCTGTCATCTTACTACTAGCTTTAATTCTCGGAAAAAAATTTTTAAAAGAGGATAAAAAATAATCCAAAACATAGTAGCGTAAGGTATTTGGATACTAGCAAAAAAATACCTTTACCTATGTTTTTAGGCATACAATTATCATTGTTTTGATGCGATTTCTTTGAATTTTTGGAAGAGAATGGTGTAAAGAAAATATATGTTGATCGTCAATTATTTTCTACAGTGACACGAGAAAAAGACAGAGCATTTCCTCACGGAACTTATCTATTCGCTTGTGAATAGAATTAAGTAAACACTACAAGTTTAAGAGCTTATGATTTAACAAAGGCAGATAGTATAGTACAAACTTTAATCGGACTTATTGCAACGGTTGCTTTTGCATAGTCCGTATGCGTTAGTAGCGGGAATTACTCAATTGGGGTGGTAATAATGTTTAAAAAAATAAAAGATTCATATAATTTTTCGATTCCTTTTTTAAGTTGTATGATTTTTACGAAGTTTTCAGTTGATATTTTTAATGATATTTTTTATGGTGAAACTTTTGGTGATAGTATTCTTTTTGAACGATCAATGTTACTTGCTTTATTTATTTCTATGGGTATTCACATTTATAAAAATATGGAAAACCACCCTGAATAGGGTGGTTTTTGGGACTGCCCAAAAAAGTGAGAATTTAATAAAAACACTCTTGGACTACCTTCTTTGATATTCAATCGGAGACTGGTAGTCTAATTTTTTCAAAGCGAAATCATTAGAAACTGAATCATAAAAGCACTCATAAAGATTACGAAGAATCATACGGATTCTATAATAGTGGTAATGGGGGTTGGCATTAAATGCGAGGGAGAAAGACAGAAGCACCCTAGATACATTATTGTATCTAGGATGTTTCGTTTTCTTTCCCCCAAAAAGTTGAATAGGTATGAGCAAGCTGTTTACAGTGCAGCTCATACCATTCAACCACTGTGTTTAGAGGGAGTAAAATATTTTATAAAATTAGACGCAGTAGCTGATTGGATTAAGCTTCATCGTTTATGATTTGCTTAATCCTAATCAGCCTTGCGGGGGTAAGACTACAAAGCAAAAATGACTCACACTGTGAGTCATTTTTTATCTTTGGTCTTACTCCCTCTTTGAGGCTTTAAAAGTGAGAGACTTTAGGCTCAAACCGGTGCCCTATTATCACTACTATGAAGATATCCGTAGGGATTCGTAGTAATCGATTTTATAGAACGATTCAGTCTCTTACTGATTATTCGTTTTCTTCATCGACTAATTGTTGCGCAAAGTCTTTCATATTGCCTTTGATGGCTTCATCTGAAAGAGATGCAGTTGGATTTTCTGTTGCAGCTGTTTCAGCAGTTGCCTCAGTCACCTCTTCTGTTGTTTTTTCTTCGCGGTCTACAATCGCTAATGAACTTACAATCGCATCTTGATCGAGACGCATCATACGAACTCCAAGTGCGCCACGGCCTGTTTGAGACACGTCTTCGGCATGGAATCTGATGATAACCCCTTTATTCGTCATGATAAGTAAATCTTCGTCTCCAGTTACGGTACGTAGGCAGACAAGTGGTCCGTTTTTCTCAGTAATACGAAGTGTACGAACCCCTTTACCGCCACGGCCTTTCAATGCGTATTCGCTCGCAGCTGTACGTTTTCCGTATCCTTTTTCACTCACAACTAATACTTCATTATCAGGAGTTAAAATATCCATTCCAATCACATAGTCACCCTCACGTAGAGAAACCCCACGAACACCTGAAGCGGTACGACCCATCGCACGAACTTTATCTTCATGGAAGCTTACAGCGTTACCGTGATAAGTTCCAAGGATGATGCCATCATTTCCGCTTGTGACTACTACACGAATCAATTCATCATCTTCACGTAATTGGATGGCACGTAGACCATTTGTACGGATATTCTTGAATTCTGATAGACGGACACGTTTCACTGTCCCACGTAATGTTGTGAAGAACAAGTAACGTTCTGTTTCGTCAGATTCTGGAACACTGATAATCGCTTGGATTTTCTCAGCTGAATCAATGTTTAATAAGTTGATAACTGGTAATCCTTTTGCTGTACGGCTATATTCAGGAATTTCATATCCTTTTGCTTGGTAAACTTTCCCTGTATTCGTAAAGAAGAGGAGTGAATCATGTGTTGAACATGAAATCATGTTTTCCACGTAGTCATCATCATGGACGCTCATTCCTTGAACTCCACGTCCTCCACGGCGTTGTGCCTTGAATTCAGTGTTGGCAAGACGTTTGATATATCCATTCTTCGTTAATGTAATCACGACATCTTCTTGTTCGATTAAATCTTCATCTTCAAGGCTTAATGCTTCTCCGACTAATAATTCTGTACGACGAGGATTGTCGAAACGTTGTTGGATTTCAAGAAGTTCTTGTTCGATGATTTCGTAACGAAGTTCTTCGCTCGCTAATACTTTTTCTAAGTATTGAATCGTTGCTTGTAATTCGTTGTATTCTGCATCGATTTTCTCGCGTTCTAATCCTGTTAAACGAACCATACGCATATCAAGGATCGCTTGTGCTTGTTTATCGCTTAAGCCGTATTCATTCATGAAGCGGTCTTTAGCGATATCTCCACTAGCTGAACTTCTTAAGATGGCCACAATCGCATCGATATGATCTAAGGCGATTTGTAACCCTTCTAAAATATGAGCGCGGTCTTCCGCTTTTTTCTTATCGAATAAGCTACGACGACGAACGACTTCTTCTTGGTGATCTAAGTAATGGCGTAAAATTTCTTTTAAGCTCAATACTTTTGGCTCTTGATTGACAATCGCAAGCATATTGAATCCGAAGTTTGATTGTAATGGTGTTAATTTGTATAAATTATTTAATACAACAGATGCTGAAACATCACGACGTACTTCAATCACGACACGCATTCCGACACGGTCAGATTCATCGTTTAAGTAAGTAATGCCTTCGATTTTCTTCTCGTGGTGTAATTGTGCGATACGTTCTACTAAACGCGCTTTATTTACCATATATGGTAATTCAGTGATGATGATGCGTTCTTTTCCGTTTTTCAATTCTTCGATTTGTACGCGTCCACGAACCGTAATCGATCCGCGTCCTGTTTCGTACGCACGACGAATTCCAGATTTACCTAAGACAATTCCTCCAGTTGGAAAGTCAGGTCCAGGGAGAGCTTCCATCAACTCAGTAGTGGTTACATCAGGGTTCTTCATTAATAAGTGAAGAGCAGAGATGACTTCCGCCAAGTTATGTGGTGGAATATTTGTTGCCATCCCAACCGCAATCCCTGTTGCACCGTTTACTAATAAGTTTGGAATACGTGCTGGTAATACTTCCGGTTCATGTTCTGTTGAATCGTAGTTATCACGGAAATTAATAGTATCTTTGTTAATATCGCGAAGCATTTCAAGAGCAATTTTACTCATACGAGCCTCTGTATAACGCATCGCAGCAGCTCCGTCCCCATCGACAGAACCAAAGTTACCGTGACCATCAATTAATGGGTAACGGTATGAGAAATCTTGTGCCATACGAACCATGGCATCGTAAATTGCAGAGTCACCGTGTGGGTGATATTTACCCATTACGTCTCCGACAATACGCGCAGATTTTTTATGCGGTTTGTCCGGTGTTACTCCAAGTTCACTCATTCCATATAGAATACGACGGTGCACTGGTTTTAATCCATCGCGCACATCTGGTAGGGCACGCGATACAATAACACTCATCGAATACTCTAGAAATGATTTACGCATCGTTTGTACTAAATCAGTTGATTCAAAAGTTTCTTCAAAGTGTTTCACTTCTTCAGACATAATTCGTCTCCTTTTCTATTCTTCTCTTCAAATTCGATTACTGGATTAGATATCTAAATCTTCCATATTGATGTATTTCGCATTGCTTTCAATGAATTCACGACGTGGTTCTACACGGTCGCCCATCAAGATATCTAAAATTTGATCCGCTTCTGCAGCATCTTCCACAGATACTTGTAACATTGAACGGTTTTCAGGGTTCATGGTTGTTTCCCATAATTGTTCCGCATCCATTTCCCCAAGACCTTTGTATCGTGATAATTGTGGTTTTGGATGTGCTGGTAATTCTTTTAGTTTCGCTTCTAACTCTTCATCATTTTGAATGTAGTATTCATTTTTCCCTTGTTTCAATTTGTAAAGAGGTGGTTGCGCGATGTAAATATATCCAGCTTCCACTGCAGGGCGCATATAACGATAGAAAAGAGTAATGAGCAATGTACGAATGTGACTTCCGTCGACATCGGCATCGGTCATGATGACTAATTTTTGATAACGAGCTTTCGATAAATCAAAATCTCCACCAAAACCAGTTCCCATCGCTGTAAAGAGCGAACGAATTTCTTCGTTGGCTAAAATTTTATCGAGTGTTGCTTTTTCAACGTTCAAGATTTTCCCGCGGATTGGTAAAATCGCTTGGAAATGACGTGAACGTCCTTGTTTTGCTGAACCACCCGCAGAGTCCCCTTCGACGATGAATAATTCAGTAATCGTTGGGTCATTACTTGAGCAGTCTGCTAATTTCCCTGGTAAGTTTGAAATTTCTAAACCAGATTTCTTACGAGTAACTTCACGTGCACGTTTTGCAGCAAGACGCGCTTTCGAAGCTAAAATTCCTTTTTCGACAATCTTACGAGCGACTTGAGGATTTTCCATTAAGAATTTATCGAAGTGTGTAGAAAACAGACGGTCTGTAATGGTACGTGCTTCAGAGTTTCCTAATTTCGTTTTTGTTTGTCCTTCAAACTGTGGATCAGGATGTTTGATAGAAACAACGGCTGTTAACCCTTCACGAACATCTTCACCGCTTAGTTTTTCTTCGTTTTCTTTCATCAATTTTTGACGACGCGCATAATCATTAATCACACGTGTTAAGGCCGTCTTCATCCCTGATTCGTGAGTACCACCTTCATAAGTGTGGATATTATTCGTAAAGCTGAGAAGGTTTGTATGGTATCCAGAAGTGTATTGCATTGCAACTTCTACTTGAATGCCATCTTGTTCTCCTTCTACGTAAATTGGCTCTTCGAATAACACTTGTTTTGATTTATTTAAGTGTTCGACATAGCTCTTAATCCCGCCTTCGTAGCAAAAAGATTTTTTCACTGGCTCTTCTTCGCGGAAATCCGTAATCGTTAATTTTAATCCTTTATTCAAGAATGCTAATTCACGCACACGGTTGGCTAATTTATCAAATTCAAAGACGGTTGTTTCTTGGAAGATTTCTGGGTCTGGTACAAAATAAACGCTTGTACCATGTTTATCGGTTGTTCCAATAATTTTTAAGTCTTCTAAAACGGCACCACGGCTATAAGATTGCTCGTAAATATTACCATCTTTAAAGACTTGAACGGTTAAATCTGTTGAAAGAGCATTTACAACAGAAGCCCCAACCCCGTGAAGACCCCCAGAAACTTTATAGCCTCCGCCGCCAAATTTACCACCGGCGTGAAGCACTGTAAATACCGTTTCTACGGCAGGACGACCTGTTTTTTCTTGAATATCAACTGGAATCCCACGACCATCATCGGTTACACGAATATGGTTTTCTTTAGTGATTTCAATTTCAATATGAGTGGCAAATCCTGCTAAAGCCTCATCAATCGAATTATCCACGATTTCCCAAACAAGGTGGTGCAACCCGGCACTACTTGTTGAACCAATATACATCCCAGGACGTTTACGAACAGCTTCGAGTCCTTCTAATACTTGAATCTGACTGGCATCATATTGCGCAGCTAATTCAGCTTTGTTTTCTTCTGTCATATGCTAATTCTCACTCTCCGTTTTTAAAATAGTTCCTTTTTCAATCGGTATTACGACCGGTTCATTAATAAATTGTTGCTTAATCCCATCTAGGCTTGTTGTGGTAATAAAGGTTTGCACTTTATTTTCAATGGCCTTAATCAGGTGGGTTTGTCTATCATCATCGAGTTCTGAAAGTACATCATCTAACAATAGAAGAGGATACTCGCCTGTCGATAATTTCATCAATTCGATTTCCGCAAGCTTCAAACTCAGTACAGTCGAACGTTGCTGTCCTTGCGAACCGTACGTTTGAACCGGAATCTCGTTCAAATAAAAAATCAAATCGTCACGGTGCGGTCCAATCAGCGTTGTGGCTTGATCCGCCTCACGAGTTTGATTCTTCTTGAATTGATTGATATAGATTTCTTTCATTTGCGAAGGAGTCAGTCCGTCCTCTAGAGGAATCGTTGCTTGATACGAAACCGAGAATTTCTCACGACCAAGCGATAACTGATCATGAATCGGAATGGCTAAAGCCTCCAATTGCTTCATAAAATCGAGACGATGAAAGACGATTTTACTAGCTAACTCGCTTAACATCTCGCTTAAAACCTCTAAGTATTCGTCCGGTTGCTTTTTCTTAATGGCTAGCTGTTTCAAATACGTATTGCGTTGTTTTAAGACGCGATTATATTCCACTAAATCATAGAGGTAGAGGGAACTCATTTGTCCAAGTTCCATATCCACGAATTTACGTCTATTTTGCGGAGACCCTTTGACAAGCGTGAGGTTCTCTGGGGCAAAGAGGATGACATTTAAGTTTCCAAGGTAGGAACTCAGTCGTTTTTGCTCCAAATAATTCACTTTCGCGATTTTTCCTTTTTTAGAAAATTGCAATTCTAAATTCGTCTTTGTCGCTGTTTTTTCAACGGTCCCTTTAATCGTCGCAAAGTCTTTTTTCCATCCAATCAGTTCTTTGTCGTTTGTAGTGCGGTGGCTCTTTGTCATCGCTAAGGCATAAATCGACTCCATCAGGTTGGTTTTGCCCTGTGCATTTTCACCAATAAAAACATGCACACCCTCTGTAAACTCTAGTTGGACAGATTCATAATTACGAAAATTTTGTAATTGTAAATTAGTCAGCTTCATGCGTCATGTGTGTTCAAATCATTTTCATCCGATTTCATTTCTTTCACAATAAAAATACCCTCATCAGGTATTTCGACACGTGTATTCGGATATAATTTTCTACCACGTCGATTTTCTAACTCTCCATCTACAAAAACTGTATATTCTTGCAGGTACCATTTTGCTTGTCCGCCCGTTGTAATGACGTCAATATATTTTAAAAATTGCCCTAATGTAATGTACTCATCAGAGATCGATACGATAGTTGTCATGAACTTCCTCTTTTCTAATGGATATTGGTGAGAACTCCATTAAACTCATGCATGCTCACATATTTTTAAGTAGAATAACTCTAGATTATTATACATTTTTTATAAGCTTTTCGCAAAGAAATTGCAAATTTTAGGGGGTTATTTCAATTTTGAGGCAAAAACATCAAAAAAGCCTAAAAAAACAAAAAACAAAATTTAATAGGATTTTTTCAAAATTTTAGATTTTTGGAGCTAAAATCTCCCCAAAATCGTGCTGCCCAAAATTCACTTATAAGTGAATTTCGGGCAAATGCAAAAATAGAGTTGAAAATAAAAAAACTCGAGCCTTCAAAACGAAAGCTCGAGTGAAAGTTTGATTCTCTATGATTACCCGTTGAATGTACGAACAGGTGTCACTAATTGAATGAAGCTATGTGGAATACCAGAGTGGTCTTCTTTTAGTTTCAATGTGAATGGACGGTTTGCTTCTAAGAAGTTGATCACGGCTTCTGAAGAACCGAATAATTTCAACGCTTCTTTTAAGTAGTCTGGGTTGAATGAAATTTCAAGTGGAGCTCCTTCGAAGTTTTCCACAGCGATTTCTTCTTCAACCGTACCCACTTCAGGAGATTTCCCTGTTAATAGAATCCGTTCTGGAGAAAGAGTTAATGTCGCAATATTGTTTTTATCGGTATGTGACATTAATGAAGCACGTTCTACGGCTGCTACAAGTTCACTTGCAACGACTGTAATGGAAGTGTTCGCTCCGTCGTTAATTAAACGATCTGTATCAGGATACATTCCTTCTAATAGACGAGAATAGAAGGATAATGTTTCTGTTTGGAATAAGATTTGATTATCTGTAATTGCAAAATCGATTGTTTCTAATCCATCGATAATACGAGATAATTCTAATAATGTTTTACCAGGTAATGTCATTTCGAAAGTCAATGCATCACTTCCAGCTGGCATTTGTAGTGGAATAATTCGTTGGCTTAAACGGTGAGAGTCTGTTGCGACTGCTTTTAATTGATTGTCTTTAATCACCATATGAATCCCTGTTAAGATTGGACGAGATTCTGCTGTTGAAACGGCAACGGCTGTTTGTACAATCACTTGTCTAAATAATGGAACAGGAATGGTAATCACATGATTTTTTTCGATTTCAGGTAATTGTGGATAATCCACTGCAGATAAACCATTTAATGTAAATGATGCACTACCTGCTGTAATCGTTGCTTGTAATTGATCGTTTGTTTCGATAGAGAAGAGATTTAAAGGTAATTTTTTAACGATTTCTCCAAAGAAACGAGCAGGAAGAACGATGCTACCTGGTTCTTGGACTGTTAATTGTAATTCTTCGTCTTCGATTGGTAAGAATACTTCGATAGAAACTTCTGAATCACTACCTGTTAATGTTAATCCTTCTTCACTTGCAACTAATTTAATCCCAGTTAAAATTGGAATCGTTGTTTTTGATGGAATCGCACGTTGAACATCGACTAGATTTTTTAAAAATCCTTGTCTGTTTACTGAAAATTTCATAACTTCCTCCTTTTGGATGTCCTTTTATATTTAATTTATTTATAAAAAAATAGTAATAGTAGTAGGGGCTGTGTATTCTGTGGAAAAGTGAAGAATCCCTACAGCTCTTTCATTTTTGTTTGTGGATAAGTATTGTGGATAAATAGCTTGAATTTTTTGAGTTATCCACCGACTACTGATGAAGCAATCCTTTAATTTCGTTAATGACTTGAGTCGTTTCACTATTTTCTTTTACTTCTAAGCTGATTTTTTCATAAGCATGAAGAACGGTTGAATGGTCTCTACCAAAGTCAGATCCAATTTTTTGTAAAGAACTTCCCGTTAATTCACGTGAAAGATACATGGCGATTTGACGAGGTTGAACCATTGTTTTCGTTCTCTTTTTCCCTTTAATATCTTCAACAGTAATATTGTAATATTTGGCAACAGCACTTTGAATATCATGAATCGATAGTAATTTTTCTTTACCACCTGGTAGGAGATTTTTCAAAGCTTCTGCGGCTAAATCTGTTGAAATATCTTCGCCAACCATCACAGAATAAGCTTGAAGACGCATTAGGGCACCTTCCAACTCACGTACGTTTGATTGAATATGTCCTGCCACATAGCTTAGTACATCGATTGGAATATTAAATCCAAGGGATTGTGCTTTATTTTGTAAAATCGCAATTCGAGTTTCTAAATCCGGTGGAGTAATATCCACAGGAAGACCAGAAACGAAACGAGAAACAAGTCTTTCTTGAAGAGCTTTGATTTCTGTTGGTTGTCGGTCACTAGTAAGTACGATTTGTTTTTGGTTATTGAATAAAGCATTAAAAGTATGGAAGAATTCCTCTTGCGTTGCTTCTTTTGCAGCTAAAAATTGAATATCATCGACCAGTAAAATATCCACATTGCGATAACGATTGCGGAATTCTTGTGGTGTCTTTGATCCAATGGAAGCAATCATTTCATTCATAAACTCTTCACTGGTTACATATTTAACGCGTGCTGTTGGATGATTCTTCTTATAATCATTCCCAATCGCTTGCATTAAATGCGTTTTTCCAAGACCTACACCCCCATAGAAAAAGAGTGGGTTATAAGCCGTTCCAGGGTTTTCCGCTACATATCGAGCAGCAGCCGTAGCCATTTGGTTCCCTTTCCCGATAATGAATGTATCAAATGTGTATTTTGGATTTAAATGAGAATCTTCTTCAATCGCAGTTGGAGAAGGATGACTTAATCCAGTCGTCTGTTTTTCTTCTATATTAATGTTGTTTGATTGAAAAGAAGAAACGGATGGTTCGAAATCAGACTCTGGTGTAATAAATCTAGGTTCGAATGATTGTCTGAAATAGTCATATCCAAATTCAATAATGTCTCTTAATAAATTATCTTGCCAGTATCTAGCAAACGTTTGAGAAGGGACTTTAATGTAAAGAATATTTTTTTCAATACGAACCGGTTCAGCAGGTTTTATCCAATGATTAAATGTAAACTCAGAATTTGTTTTTTCAAATTGTTCTAATAATATATCCCAAAAATCTTGAATGGAATTCATAATGCACCTCCTTATAATTCTAAAGATTCTAATCCAGTTAACAGTTTACCATCTTTCCATGGAGTTTTCCACAATTGAATGGAGAAAAGCACAATAAATCAAAGTTTTTAATAAAATTATCCACAAAAATGTGGATAATTGATAAAAATAATAGCGAATAAACAGAGTTATACACAGAAAAATATAAGTTATTCACAGTTGTTTTTATTGATATAAAGAGATTTTAATAATTTATCCACCATTTGTGGATAGACTTATACAAACAGTTTGTTATTTTGTGGATAAGTTGTTGAAAAATAGTGGATGAAGAGTTATTTTTAAAAAGAGATTTCCACTATGATTGTTGATAACTAAAAAAATCGATACAAAAAGACAGTTATTTGTAGAAATTTTTGGAGACATTATGGTATGATACTTCAGTATTTAGCCATTAGATAGTTTATATTGACAATTCAATATTTTATATTTATAATGTACTAGACTGTCTAGGGAGACTAGATATTTCATTTACAGTAGGAGGTGCACATCGAATGAAAAGAACATATCAACCAAGCAAACGTAAACGTCAAAAAGTTCACGGATTCCGTAAACGCATGAGTACAAAAAATGGCCGTAGAGTATTAGCAAGCAGACGCCGTAAAGGTAGAAAAGTTTTAGCAGCTTAGATCACTGAACGTCTCAGTGGTCTTTTTTTTTAAAAAAACATTTCGAGTGACTGGAGATATTCAAGTAGATGAAAAAATCGTATCGAGTGAAAAAAGATCGTGAATTTCAGCAGGTATTCCATAAAGGAAAATCTACGGCTAATCGACAATTTGTTATTTATCAGTTCAATAAGGAAGCCCAAGCGCATTTTCGTGTGGGGATTTCAGTTAGTAAAAAACTTGGAAATGCGGTGACACGGAATCGTCTCAAAAGAAGAATCCGTCATATTCTTATGGAACTGGATGATCAATTAACGCAAAATGTAGATTTTATCGTCATTGCTCGTCAACCCATCGTACAAATGTCTTATCAAGAAATGAAAAGCAGTATGATACATGTTTTAAAATTAGCTACATTATTACCTAAAAATTAAGATTCTTATTATAGGTAGGAATCATTGAAAATTAAATATTCTAAAAGGTGGGACTTTTCAGTGAAGAAAAAAAGTCAATTGATTTTATCATTAGCAGTTTTAACTTTATTTTTAGCGGCCTGTGGAACTTCTCCTGTTACGGAGTCTAGTACAGGTTTTTGGGATAGAATTGTTCTTTATAATTTATCTCAATTTATTATTTGGTTATCTGAATTATTTGGAGGAAGCTACGGGTTAGGAATTATCTTCTTTACGATTATTACTCGTTTGATCATGGTTCCTTTAATGCACTTCCAATATCAAAGCACACGTAAACAAGCAGTTCTTCAACCAGAAATTAAAGCTTTACGTGAAAAATACTCTGCTAGAGATCGTGCAACACAAGAAATGCTTCAAGCAGAAATGAATGCTTTATATGAACGTGAAGGAATCAATCAATATGCTGGTTGTTTACCATTATTAATTCAATTACCAGTAATGATGGCCTTATATCAAGCGATTAGCCGTACAGAAGTTTTAAAAACAGGACATTTCTTATGGTTCCAATTAGACCAACCAGATCCATACTTCATCTTGCCAGTATTAGCTGCTGTGACAACATTAATCACAAGTTGGTTATCTATGAAAATGCAAGATACTGGTGGAGCAGGTAAAGCGATGATGTATATTATGCCAGTGATGATTTTATTTATGTCACTTGGTTTATCAAGTGCTTTATCCCTTTATTGGGTAATCGGAAACATATTTATGGTAGGTCAAACTTTACTATTAAATAATCCATTCAAATTCCAAGAAGAACAAAAAGCGATTATCGCTGAGAAAAAACGTCGTGAAAAGGCGCTTGAAAAAGCAAAGAGAAGACACGGAAAATAATTCTTATATAGAAATCTTGTTGAAATGTCTCAATCATGAGATAATAACAATGATTTTTAAAGAGTAGGAGAGTTTACGATGACAAATACTATTAAAGTAACGGATACTTCAGTAGAAAAAGCGATTCAAAAAGGATTACGTCAATTAGGATTAACCCAAGAAGAAGTAGTTGTTGAAGTGATAACTGAAGGTAAAAAAGGATTGTTTGGCTTTGGCCAAAAAGACGCAATGGTTGCTTTAACTCCAGTTGTTAAAGAAGAAGTTGTGGAAGAAGTTTCTACACCAGCAGTAGAAAAAGCGGTTGAAGAAGTAGTAGTATCTGAAGATGAATCTTTCGAGGAAGATTTTGAAGATGATTTCGAAGACGAAGAAGATGTTGAAGGTTCTGAGAATGAAGAAACAACCGTAGACCGTTTAGAAGAAGCGGCTCATGTAACAAAAGCGTACTTAGAAGGAATTGCGAATACTTATGGTGCAGAAGCAACTGTAACGGTTGAAGTGCGTCGTGATCGTATGACATTTGTATTTGATACAGACAAACAAGGTCTTTTAATCGGTAAACATGGAAAAATTTTAAATGCGTTACAAGTATTAGCTCAAGTTTCGGTCCATCGTTTTGTTAAAGGAAGAATTTCTGTTCAAGTAGATGTTGGTGATTACCGTCAACGCCGTAGTGAAACATTACAACAAATTGCGGAAAGAACAGCTCGTAAAGTATTAAAAACGAAACAACCTGTTTACTTAGAACCACTACCAGCATATGAAAGAAAACAAATGTCATACGATCACGGCGCACTTCAACTG
>CAJPNA010000018.1 GCA_905371865.1 uncultured Carnobacterium sp. | reverse complement strand
AAGTAGTTTTCTAAAAGGATTAGGAATTAAAGAAAGGATTCAACTATGAAAAAAGAAATTTTTTCCATTCGAAAAATAAAGAAATATGCTGGATCTGTATTAATTGGTTCAGCTTTTTTTGGTATGGGCACTACAGTAAATGCTGCGGGGACTACACAGTATCATTATTTGGATTATGCTAGCTTAAGTGATGAAGAAAAGCAGTTGATTCAGTATGAAGTACCTCCGCAAGAGGAAGAAGTTTATTATCTAGTATATAAAAAGACAATGGGAATTTTACCTCATACAGGTACAGAAACAAATCCAACTTCTTTTGTATTAGGCGGGTTAGCTCTAGCAGCATCTAGTATCATCTTGGTAGTTTCTAAGAAAAAGAAAAATAAGATTCTAGGAGCGATTCTTTTCACTACTGCGGGGATGGCTACCTTTATTCCTTCTACTGCATTTGCGATGGATTTAAGTAAAGCCATTCATGAACCTACTCAGGAAGGAATCATACAAATCGATGGGTATGAATATGTGGGGTATGTAGAAGCAAAAAATCAACCGCAACCAAATACTCCATCAGAACCATCTACTGCAAATACTACCGAAGCTATTCAAAATCATACAACAAGTACAACCGTTGAAGATCCAGTTACTCCAAATGAAGATAAATTTTCTTCAACTGGGAACAAACCTAGATTAGAAGTAACAAAGGAAGCTATTCCTTATACCACAACAATTCAAAATGATGCGACTCTTCCAAAAGGAGAAACGAAAATTCTTCAAAAAGGTGTAGATGGAGAACGAACAATTTTTACAGAAATTCGTATTGAAAATGGAAAAGAAGTAAAAGTCATCGTTGACTCTATTATCACAAAAGAAGCGGTTCCTGAAGTAGTTGCCAATGGAACAAAGGAAGAAACAACGCTTCCTAACGTCGAAACTAGAGTAACTCCTGAAGAGGGAGAACCCTCTCCTACTGTGAATAAACCTACATTAGAAGTAACTGTTGAACCAATTCCTCATGGAAAAATCGTTCAAAATGATGCGACTCTTCCCAAAGGAGAAACGAAAGTCCTCCAGCAAGGAACAAATGGAGAACGGACAGTCTTTACAGAAGTACGAGAAAACAATGGACTTGAAGAAAGAAAAATAATTGAATCCACTATTTCAAAGCTTGCTGTGGATGAAATTGTAGCAGTCGGAACAAAGGAAAACACTGTCGTAGAAGCAGTTGTTGAAGAAAAAGAGACAGTTGATGTTGATTTTACGACTGAAATTATAGAAGATTCTTCTAAATATACAGACGATGTAACAATTCTTCAAGAAGGTGAAAAGGGACAATCTATCCTCACAAAACATTATAAAACAGTGAATGGCATTAAAGTTGGAGACCCAATACACATTACTGAAGAAGTCATCAAACAAGCTAAACCGAAGAAAATCATTCAAGGCACAAAAGCCATTGACGGAACAACCTCTGAAGAAATTTTTGAAAGTATTCCTTTTAGAGAAATCGTTGAAGAGGATGAGACTTTAGCAAAAGGAACGATGACTGTTTCAAAAAATGGTAAAGAAGGACGTAAAAAAATTACAAAAAGGTTTAAAACCGTTAAAGGGGAAAAAACTTCCGAAGCACCTAGTGTAGAAGAAACCATTATAGAACCAGCTGAAAATAAGATTATTAAAAAAGGAACGAAAGAACTAGAAAAACCAGTCTTATCGATTCGTTCTTTACAAAAAAATGATTTAAAACGTACGGTTGAAGTGGATTATTCATTAACGAAACCAGAAGGCGTTACCATTCAATCGATTACCCTCACCTTGAAAAAAGAAGGCAAAGTTGAAAAAGAATTAACCCTTTCAGAGAATGAATTACACTCTGTTCTAGAAGGTCTTGATTACTATAAAGACTATACTCTATCTACATCAATGACATTTGATAGAGGGAATGGCACGGAAACTCAACTGTTGGAAGACAAAACAGTTCGATTAGAACTAAAGAAAATTGAAATAAAAGATGTGAGAGAAGTTCGTTTAGTTAGATACGAAAATCAACAGGAACACAACGAAACTCGATTGTCATCTGTTCCAACAGACACCAGTCATTATTATTTAAAAATCACTTCTAAAAATCAAAAAACAACTTTATTAGCAGTAAAAACGATTGAAGAAATTGCCTCAAACGGAAAAGAAGTCTATAAAGTGACAGCTATGGCTGAAAATTTAGTAGATCGTCAGAAAAATCAAACTTTTGAGGACGTATATACTTACTTTATCGAAAAACCAAGAACCCATGTGGGAAATGTGTATTATGATTTTGAAGACTTAGTGAATGCGATTCGTGAAAATCCGACAGGAGAATTTAGACTTGGTCAAAGTATGAGTGCGCGTAATGTAGCCTCTCAAGGAAAATCATATATTAAAGCAGAATTTTCTGGAAAACTATTAAGTGAAGATGGTAAACGTTTTGCGATTAAAGACTTGGAGCATCCATTATTCAATGTCATTAAGAATGCAACTATTAAAAATGTGAATTTTGAAAATGTAGATATTGATCAAAAGAACCAAGATGATATTGCAACAGTTGCTCAAACAATGAATGGATCTTCAGTGATTGAAGATGTTAAAGTAACAGGTTCTATTTCTGGTCGAAACAATGTAGCAGGGATTGTCAATTATATGAATGAAGGTACTCGCATTGAAAATGTTGCGTTTATCGGAAAATTACATTCAACAAGTGGAAATGCTTCTAATTTAGGAGGGATTGCAGACAAAAATTACCGTGCAATTGTAAGACGAGTTTATGTCGATGCTACTTTAACTGGGAATAAAGTCCGTGCTAGTTTATTAGTGCCCTATGTTGAGTACGGAATGATTGGAGATTATTTAACGGGGACAAAAGGTTCTCTAACGCAGTCCGTTGCGAAAGGAATCATTCGTGTAAGAGAACCTATTCAATCAGCGGCATTTGCAAGTAAAACATGGCCATTTGGAACGGTAAAAGATAATGTCAGTTATGCAAAAGTAATCAATGGAGAAATGTTATTTGGTTCGGATGATATGACTAATGAGTATTCTCATCCTCACATCAATCAATTATATAGCGTACAAGGTTATAGTGAAGGTAAAAAGTCCTATAATCAATATCCTGGTAAGCAAATCGAGTTAACGAAAGAAGCTGCGGATGCTCGTGTGGCAAGTTATAAGATTACTGCGGATACTTTTGTAAGCGAAGAATCACATATCGATGCTTTAAACCGACTTGTTTCGAAAGAAAATCCTTATACGGCGATTCAAGATTACAAAGAGTCTCATAAACAAGCTTATAAGAACTTGGAAAAGATTCAGCCATTTTATAATAAGGAGTTTATTATCAATCAAGCGAACCGTTTAGAAGAAAACCATGCTTTTAATCAAAAAGAAATTTTATCGGTTACTGCGATGAATCAAACAAATTTTGTAACAGATTTAAGTCAAGCCGATCGTATCCTCGTTCATTATGCAGATAAAACGAAAGAATTCTATACTTTAAGAGAAAGTACTGAAGGGATTTCGAATGTTAAAGAATACGATATTGTGGAATTAGGGATTAAATATACGCCGAATATTGTTGATAAAAACCATAGTTCATTGATTCATGACATTGTTGAAAAATTAACTTCAGTAGAATTACAGTCGAATGATGTGTATCAGTATCTTGAAAAACGTCAAAAACCTCAAGATAATACGATTGAGAAAAAACGTGAATATGTAAAAGATCTTTATTTAGAAGAAAGCTTTGCACATGTAAAAGAAAACTTAACAACGTTTGTGACTAAACTAGTTCAAAACGAAGATTATCAATTGAATGAATCTTCTGCGGCAAAACAAATGATTCTTGATAAAGTAGAAAAAAATAAAGCAGCATTAATGCTAGGAATGGCCTATTTACATCGTTATTATGGGGTTCATTTTGACCAATTAAATATCAAGGAATTAATGCTCTTTAAACCTGATTTCTATGGAATTAATTCTGATGTATTGGAAAGATTGATTGAGATTGGTTCTAAAGAAAGTACATTAAAAGGAAATCGTACCTTTGATGCCTTTGGAGAAGCACTAGCGAAACATACATTAGCTAGAAATTTAGATGAATTTTTAAATTATAACCGTCAACTATTGACTGAATTTAAAAATATGAATGATTGGTTTATTAATGCAACCAAAGAGAAAGTTTATATCGTAGAACGTGCTTCTAAGATGGAAGGGTTAAAAAATGCAAAATATCGCATATTTGATAATTTAATTGTTCCTGTGCATAGAAGAATGATTTTACCTTTATTAAATGTAGAGAAGGCAAAGATGTTCTTGATTTCAAATTACAATACTCTTACGATTGGTTCTGCGGATAAATATAGAAAGACGATTGAAGAAATGAAGGCCGATATTAATTTAGTAGCCGATCGTCAGCTTAATTATTTAGATTTCTGGTATCGTTTAGCCATCGATAAAGTAAAAGGTAGACTCGCTAAAGATACGGTTACTCCAATTTGGGAAGGCTATAATGTTCATGGACAAGGATGGCCAGATAAATACGGACGTTATGGACAGCCAAATGTTTATGCTCCAATTCGAGAATTTTATGGACCTGTTGGGGATTACTATGGAAACAATGGTGGTTATGCAGGTGCATATGCATATATTTACGCAAATCCTCATCCAACTGAAAAAGTTGTCTTCGTAATGTCTGATTCCATTAGTGATTATGGGGTTTCTGCCTATACGCATGAAACGACACACATTAATGACCGCGTGGTATATCTTGGTGGTTATCGTCATAGAGAAGGAACAGGTGTTGAAGCTTTTGCACAAGGAATGCTTCAGACTGCTGTACCAGGAGGAATGGGCGAATATGGAGCGTTAGGATTGAACATGGCTTTTGAACGTCCAAATAATGGTGATCAATGGTATAATCCTAATCCAAATGAACTACATTCCCGTACGGAAATCGATCATTATATGAAGGGATATAACGACACCTTAATGCTACTGGATTATTTAGAAGGTGAATCTGTTATTAAACAAAATAACCAAAGCTTGAATAATGCATGGTTTAAGAAAGTAGATCGTGAACTTCGAAATGCGAAGCAAAATCAAAATGATCAATACGATAAAGTTCGCCCACTTACCCAGGAAGAAAAACAAATTCAATTACGTTCAGTGAATGACTTAGTGGATCATAACTTTATTACCAATCGAGATTTCGATAATCGCATTTTCAAGCCAGATGATTATGATTCTGCATATGTGAACGTCCGTATGACAGCTGGTATCTATGGTGGAAATACAAGTAAAGGTTCTCCAGGAGGGTTATTATTTAAACATAATACATTCCGAATGTGGGGATATTTTGGTTATGAAGAAGGCTTTATTGGCTATGCTTCTAACAAATATAAGAATGATGCTGACAAAGAGAAAAAACCTCTTAGCGATGAATTTATCATTCAAAAAATTTCTAAAGGTCGTTTTAATAATTTAGAAGATTGGAAGAAAGCCTATTTTGATGAAGTTGTTCAACAAGCTAAAAAAGGACTCCATTCATTTGAATTAAACGGAAAAACGATTAATAGCTATGAAGAATTACAAACACTATTTGAGGAAGCTGTTCAAAAAGATCTAAGAAGTTTGAAGAATGGTTCGGTAAATCCTCAAAATGTGGTTGAATTAAAGGCAAAAGTATTCAAACAATTACTGAAAGCAACCAATAGCTTTAAAGAAGAAGTATTTAAAAAATAAAAATACTTAAATTGCTTTTCATATCAAAGTTTGTTATAATTACAGAACGTGAGTATTAGAAATAATACTCTCCTTGCTTGCTGAACATTCAGTAGGCCAAAAGTCCATAAGGAGGTGACAGTCAATGAGTCAAACATCAAAATACGAGATTTTATATATCATCCGTCCAAACATCGATGAAGCTGCTAAAGCTGAATTGGTTGCAAGATTTGATGCTGTTTTAACAGACAACGGTGCAGTTGTTGTTGAATCTAAAGACTGGGCGAAACGTCGTTTTGCATACGAAATTAAAGATTTCCAAGAAGGTATCTATCACTTAGTGAACATCACTGCTGAAGATGCTGCTGCAATCGATGAATTCGACCGTTTAGCGAAAATCAACAATGACATCTTACGTCACATGATCGTTAAATTAGAAGCATAATTGTTTATTATAAGTAAACAAAAATCTTGAAAGGAGTAAGAATAAAATGATTAATAATGTTGTATTAGTTGGACGCTTAACACGTGCCGTTGATTTACGTTATACTTCAAACGGAACTGCTTATGCGAGCTTCTCTATTGCAATTGATCGTCGTTACCAAAACCAAAACGGTGAACGAGAAACAGACTTTATCAATTGCGTAATGTGGCGTAAAGCTGCAGAAAACTTTGCGAATTTCACTCGTAAAGGCTCACTAGTAGGAATTGAAGGACGTATTCAAACTCGTAGCTATGATAACCAACAAGGCCAAAAAGTTTATGTGACTGAAGTGCTAGCTGAGAACTTCTCGTTATTAGAATCACGTAATGTTACTGAACAACGCCCAGCAAACGATCAAAGCTCACAAGGTGGATTCCAACAAAATCAAACGAATAACTTTAATCAATTTAACACTCCTACTTCATCATTCGGTGGTGGAATGTCAGATCCATTCTTAAGTAATGGAGAGACAATCAACATTTCAGATGATGATTTACCATTCTAAAGTTTAAAAGGAGGATACCATAATGGCTCAACAACGTAGAGGTGGCGGTCAACGCCGTCGTAAAAAAGTTTGCTACTTCTGTGCAAACCACGTAGACTACATTGATTACAAAGATGTAGAATTATTAAAACGTTACATTTCTGAAAAAGGTAAAATCTTACCACGCCGTGTAACAGGTACTTGTGCTAAACACCAACGTACTTTAACTGTTGCAATCAAACGTGCTCGTATCATGGGATTATTACCATTCACAACAGTAGACTAATATTAAATAAAAGGATTGAGAACTTCTCAATCCTTTTTTATTTTATAAAGCTGTATCCTATTAAAAGTTAATTTCTATTTGTTTAGATTTAAGCAGTATTATATATCAAAAGTTTAAATTGTTAATGATGAGATTTCTTCATTTGGAAGAACTTTAAGCTCTCTTATCAACATTCAAATTTTATAAGACAGCACTTTAACAACAAACTACATCAGGTATTCAACAGAATGTTTCACGTGAAACATTTATGAACGATTCTACCCTCTTTCTACAAAATGTTTCACGTGAAACATTTTAGAAGAACTGACGATTTCTTAAAAATATGGTAAAATAGAGTCATAGAAAGAAGGTGCAGTAATGAAGAAAAGCCTGACAGAACGTATTAAGGCTTTACCGACATTTCTTAAAGGCGATGCAATAAAAAAATACGGATACTCCTTCATTGGAATTGTCCTCTGCATGCTTATAATAGCTTATGTAATGAATATATGGATAGGGATTGTTCTAACTTTATTTGTAATATTAATTGGTATACTACTCTACTCTTTTGCAGATTATATAATAAAAGAAACGAATCACTATATATCGAATCTGTCTTACAAAATCAACAAAGGATCACAAGACGCCTCTATTAAGATGCCAATTGGTATGTTGCTCTTAGATTCTAATAGTGAAATACAGTGGATTAACCCTTACCTACAAAAATATTTTGATAAAAAAGAACTATTAGGATTTTCACTAGAAAAAATTGATACTAATCTAGCAAGTATGGTTAATCATTTAGAGCCGAATGAAGAAAAAGTGATTCATTGGAAAGATAAATATTTCCAAACGGTATTTCATTCAGATATAGGTATGCTTTATATGATGGATATAACGGAATATGCCGTAATTAAGGAAACCTATTTAGATGAAAGACCCGTTTTTGGACAAATATTCGTTGATAATTTTGCTGAAGTATCGCAATCTTTAACAGATCGCAAGAAATCTAACCTAAATAACTTCGTGACGAACCAGTTAACGAGTTGGGCGAACCATAATAATATTTATTTAAAACGAGTAGATACAGACCGTTTTGTAGCATTTCTCGATAAAAAAATATTATCTGGATTAGAAAAAGACAAGTTTGATATTATTGATAAGGTCAGAGAAACAACAGCTCAGCAAAATACACCTCTGACCGTAAGTATGGGATTTTCTTATGCAGATTCTACAGAAAATGTAATGAATTATGATGAAATTGCCGCTCAAGCACAAGAAAATCTTGATTTAGCGCTGGGGCGTGGTGGGGATCAGGTAGTAGTTCGTTCAAAAAAAGAAGAAACAAGGTTCTATGGTGGAAAAAGTAATCCTTTAGAGAAGCGGACAAGAGTGCGTTCTCGTATGGTTTCTCAAGCCTTAGAAAACATGATGGCTGAAGCAACCCAAATTATCATTATGGGACACCAATATCCTGACATGGACTCTGTTGGAGGATGTTTAGGGATTCGTAGAATTGCTAAAATGCATGGTAAAACATCGTGGATTGTCACGAATCCAGACCAATACTCTCACGATATTAAGAAATTAATGGCTGTGATTAAGGAAGATGAGGAACTCTCCTCTTCTATCGTTACTCCAGAAATGGCGGAAGCTTTATTAACGCCAGAAACATTAGTCATTATCGTGGATGTAAACAAACCGTCCCTAACCGCTTCACCAGAAGTTGTTGAAAAAGCAAATCAATTGGTCATTATTGATCACCATCGACGTGGACAAGAATTTCCTGCAAATCCTGATTTGGTTTATATTGAACCGTATGCTTCTTCAGCTGGTGAGTTAATTACCGAACTTCTAGAATATCAATCGAATGAGGAAGAACAAATTAAGACGATTGAAGCAACGACGTTATTAGCGGGGATTATCGTAGATACAAGAAATTTCACGTTGCGTACAGGTTCTAGAACCTTCGATACGGCTAGTTATTTAAAATCAGTTGGCGCGGACACCATTCTCATTCAACGTTTACTGAAAGAAAATGTAGATACGTATTTGATGCGAAGCCATTTATTAAATTCACTTGAGATTCTTCCGAACAATATCGGAATTGTTCATGGAGAGGAGACAATTGTCTACCCTACAGTTGTAGCAGCTCAGACTGCGGATATGATGTTATCCATGGAAAATATAGATGCCTCATTTGTTGTAACTAAACGGAATGACGGTCGTACTGGGATTAGTGCGAGAAGTCTTGGCAATAAGAACGTTCAACGAGTGATGGAAAAAATGGGTGGTGGCGGTCATTTATCGAATGCAGCTACACAGCTAACGGATATGAGTATCGAAGAAGCTATTGAACAGTTGAAAATTGTTATTCAAGAATTAGATACTGAAATCAATCTATAACTTTGAGGAGGAACAGAGTATGAAAGTAATTTTCTTAAAAGACGTAAAAGGCAAAGGAAAAAAAGGCGAAGTTAAAAATGTAGCTGATGGCTATGCACAAAATTTCTTGATTAAAAACGGTTTTGCAAAAGAAGCCACTTCAGCAAACCTTGCGACTTTATCAGGACAAAAGAAAGCTGAAGAAAAACATAATGCTGAATTATTAGCTAAAGCCAAAGAATTGAAAGATTTTTTAGAACGTGAAGAAACAGTCGTTACCATTAAAGCTAAAGCAGGGGAAGATGGACGTTTATTCGGAGCAATCCCAGCAAAACAAATTGCAGAAGAATTTAATAAAACATTCAATGTTGAACTTGATCGTCGTAAATTCGAATTAGCAGCTCCAATTCGTGCGCTAGGATACACTCGTGTACCTGTTAAATTACACCATGATGTTCAAGCGATTATGACAGTGAATATCGTTGCTCAATAAAGTTATAAAAGTCGAAAAGAGATTATCCTACAAGATAGTCTCTTTCTTTTTAAAATAATGTGAAACACTTCACGAATAGATTAAGTTATCTCTTATTTTGAGCCCAATCTTCTGTTTTATTATGGTGTTTTGTGATACAATGAAACTGTATTTTTATGGTTATTTTTAGTAGAAAGGGTGTTTGAATGGAAGAACTATATCCAAATTTAGTTCCACCACAAAATCTTGAGGCAGAAGAAGCCGTTTTGGGATCAATTCTTTTAGAGCAAGACTCGATTATTTCGGTTATGGAATTTCTTGTGCCCGATGATTTTTATCGTGTCGCGCATCAATTGATTTTTGCTGCAATGATTGAATTAAATCAAAACTCAGAAGCGATTGATCCAATCACCGTTTCAGAAAAACTAAGGCAGAAGAATCAAATTGATAATGTGGGTGGAGAAGCAAATATTATTGAGCTTCTTGATAAAGTTCCAACAGCAGCCAATGTTGAATTTTACACTCAAATTGTTTTAGAGAAATCGACTCGTCGTAAGTTAATTAAGACATCGACAAATATTGTAAAAAATGCGTATCAAGAAGATGAAACAATTGCAAATGTTTTAGATACAGCTGAAAGAGATATTCTTTCTGTATCTGAAGGACGAAATAAAGCGGGATTCATTCCAATCCGAGATGTTTTACATGATGCGTATGCAAGCTTAGAAGAACGCTCCAAGAATAATGGAGAAGTCACTGGTATTGCTACAGGGTACATCGGTTTAGATCGAATGACTTCAGGATTTCACGCCGATGAGCTGATTATTCTAGCAGCACGTCCATCTGTTGGGAAGACCGCTTTCGTGTTAAATATTGCTAAGAACGTTGCAGTTAACTTGAATGAAACTGTGGCTATTTTCAGTCTTGAAATGGGTGCTGAGTCTTTAGTGGAACGGATTATCTGTTCTCATGCAAGCATTAATGCAGGACATTTGAAAACAGGGAAACTGACCGATGAAGAATATACCCAATACTTCGTTGCAACAGGGGTTCTTGCTGAAGCGCCTATTTATATCGATGATACGCCAGGAATTCGTGTGTCAGAGATTCGTGCGAAGTGTCGTCGTTTGAAGCAAGAGAGAAATAATCTCGGCTTAGTAGTGATTGATTACTTACAATTAATTGAAGGAAACGGAAAAGAGAGTCGTCAACAAGAGGTTTCTGAAATTTCTCGTAACTTGAAGAAATTAGCGAAGGAATTAAAAGTTCCCGTTATCGCACTTTCGCAATTATCGCGTGGAGTGGAACAACGTCAAGATAAACGACCAATCATGTCGGATATTCGTGAATCTGGATCCATCGAGCAAGATGCGGATATCGTAGCGTTCTTATATCGTGATGATTATTATCGTCAAGAGCCAGATGAAAATGGACATGTTCCAGAAGTGGAACCAAATAGTACCATTGAGGTTATTATTGAGAAAAACCGTAGCGGTCCACGTGGAACGGTTGAATTAAACTTCATGAAGGAATTTAATAAGTTTACAAATTTAGTGCCGGATGAAATTGAGCAAAGAGCTCCAATGGCATAGTAAAATTAAAAAATAGAAGAGGTGCGTCAAATGTCATCAGTAGTAGTTGTTGGAACACAATGGGGAGACGAAGGGAAAGGTAAAATTACAGACTTCCTCAGTGAGAACGCAGAAGTTATTGCCCGCTATCAAGGTGGAGATAATGCTGGTCATACGATTCAATTCAATGGTGTGACTTATAAGCTTCACTTAATTCCATCTGGGATTTTTTCACCAGAAAAAATCAGTGTAATTGGAAACGGAGTTGTATTAAATCCAAAATCTCTAATCACAGAACTTGCGTATTTACACGAAAGAAATGTGACTACTGATAACTTACGTATTTCAGACCGTGCGCATGTCATTTTGCCATACCATATTCGCTTAGACCAATTACAAGAAGAAGCTAAAGGCGACAACAAAATTGGAACAACGAATAAAGGGATTGGACCTTGCTACATGGATAAAGCAGCTCGCGTTGGAATTCGTGTGGCAGACTTACTTGATAGAGATGTATTTGCGGAACGTCTAAAAATTAACTTAGCCGAAAAGAATCGTCTCTTTACTAAAATGTATGATTCTGAACCAATCGAGTTTGATGATATTTTTGAAGAGTACTATGAGTATGGCCAACAAATGAAACAATATGTGTGCGACACTTCTGTCATTTTAAATGATGCATTAGATCAAGGAAAACGCGTATTATTCGAAGGAGCACAAGGGGTGATGTTGGATATCGACCAAGGAACCTATCCATTCGTAACTTCTTCTAACCCAGTTGCTGGGGGTGTGACTATCGGTAGTGGTGTTGGACCTTCGAAAATTAATAAAGTCGTTGGGGTATGTAAAGCGTACACTTCTCGTGTAGGGGACGGACCTTTCCCAACAGAATTATTCGATGAAATCGGATCACGTATCCGTGAAATCGGACGCGAATACGGAACAACCACTGGACGTCCAAGACGTGTGGGGTGGTTCGATAGCGTTGTAATGCGCCACTCTAAACGTGTATCAGGTATTACAAACTTAAGCTTGAACAGTATCGATGTATTAACAGGATTAGAGACAATCAAGATTTGTGTGGCTTACCGTAAGCCAAATGGCGAAGAAATTTCTCACTACCCAGCAAGCCTAGTAGAATTAGGTCAATGCGAACCTGTGTATGAAGAATTACCAGGTTGGAGCGAAAACATTACAGGATGCCGTTCACTTGAAGAGCTTCCTGAAAATGCACGCAACTATGTTCGCCGTATTTCAGAATTAGTCGGCGTACGTATTTCTACATTCAGTGTAGGGCCAGATAGAGAACAAACTAACATTTTAGAAAGTGTTTGGGCATAAAAAAGAAATAGAGTAAAGGAGGATTTACATGAAAAAAATCCTAGTTGTAGATGATGAGAAGCCAATTTCAGACATCGTCAAGTTTAGTCTTTCAAAAGAAGGATTTGAGGTCATCACTGCGTTTGATGGTGAAGAAGGACTCGTTGCTTTTAATGAAAAAAATCCGGATTTAATCATCTTAGACTTGATGTTACCAAAAATTGACGGATTAGAAGTTTGTCGTGAAATTCGTAAAACAAGTCATGTGCCTATTATCATGGTAACAGCTAAAGATTCTGAAATTGATAAAGTTTTAGGTCTTGAATTAGGAGCGGATGATTACGTAACAAAACCTTTCTCCAACCGAGAATTAATCGCGCGTGTGAAAGCAAACTTACGTCGTCAACAATTAGCTCCAGCGGAAACAGAAGAAGAAAAAACAGCTAACGAAATTGTTTTAGGCGCTTTAACGATTCATGAAGACGCCTATGTGGTTTCAAAACGTGGTGAAGAAATCGAATTAACGCATCGTGAATTTGAATTGCTTCATTATTTAGCAAAACATATCGGACAAGTGATTACTCGTGAACACTTATTGCAAACGGTATGGGGTTATGATTACTTTGGGGATGTTCGTACAGTAGACGTAACAGTTCGTCGTTTACGTGAAAAAATTGAAGACACACCGAGTCATCCAACATGGATTATGACTCGCCGTGGGGTAGGATATTATATTAAAACCCCAGACCAAGAAAAAGAAGCTTAAACAACAAATGCGCTTTTCCTTGCCATGGTATATTCTGG
>CAJPNA010000017.1 GCA_905371865.1 uncultured Carnobacterium sp. | reverse complement strand
GGTCGAAATCACTTGTTGTATCTTGTGCTTGTGCGCGAATTAAAGCAACACGGTTTGCGATTAAGTCTTTAGAACCTGCACCTTCAACGATTGTTGTGCTGTCTTTAGAAACTACCACTTTACCAGCTGTCCCTAATTGCGCTAATGTTGCGTCTTTTAATTCTAAGCCAAGGTCTTCGGTAATGACTTGAGCTCCTGTTAACACAGCGATATCTTCTAACATCGCTTTACGACGGTCACCGAATCCTGGAGCTTTTACAGCTACCACATTAAATGTTCCGCGTAGTTTGTTTAATACTAATGTTGGTAAAGCTTCGCCATCCACGTCATCCGCGATGATTAATAACGCACGTCCTTGTTGAACGATTTGTTCTAATAATGGAATGATTTCTTGGATGTTTGACACTTTTTTATCTGTGATTAAGATAAATGGATTATCTAAAGTCGCAATCATCTTGTCGTTATCAGTTACCATGTATTGTGATAAGTAACCACGGTCAAATTGCATTCCTTCTACAACATCTAATTCTGTTTCAATCCCTTTCGATTCTTCGATTGTGATAACGCCGTCGTTCCCCACTTTTTCCATAGCTTCAGCGATTAATTCACCGACTTCAGCTGAACCTGAAGAAATAGCCGCCACTTGTGCGATGGCTTCTTTTGATTCAACAGGACGAGAAATGCGGTGTAATTCTTCAACCGCTGCTTTTGTCGCAAGTTCAATCCCTCGACGGATGCCAACTGGGTTTGCGCCAGCCGTTACGTTTTTCAATCCTTCACGAACGATGGCTTGTGTTAAAACAGTCGCTGTTGTTGTACCGTCACCGGCAATATCATTTGTTTTTGAAGCCACTTCAGCTACGAGTTTTGCACCCATGTTTTCGAAGTGATCTTCTAATTCGATTTCTTTGGCGATTGTGACCCCATCATTTGTAATGAGTGGAGATCCGAATGCTTTTTCTAATACGACATTACGTCCTTTTGGTCCTAATGTTACTTTTACTGTGTTTGCTAAAACGTCCACACCACGAAGCATGGCACTTCTTGCGTCTTCTGCAAATTTAATATCTTTCACCATAATTGTATCCCCCTTTATTCAACAATTGCGATAATATCTTTTTCTTTCACGATGATATATTCTTGACCATCTAATTTTACTTCTGTTCCTGAATATTTTTCGAACACGACTTTATCGCCAACCGACACTTGACGGTCTTCAGAAGCAGTGAATTCGCTTGTTGCGATTACTTTTGCAAATTGTAATTTTTCTTGAGCAGTAGTTGGTAGAAATAATCCACCAGCCGTTTTTTCTTCTTGCTCCACCATTTGAATAACAACTCTATCTTTTAAAGGCTTTAACATATAAAATCCTCCTTACTCTTTTTTAGCACTCGAAAACAATGAGTGCTAACTCATAGTTTTATAATACTCATTTGGTCAGGAAAAATCAAGAATAAATACTTGCTTATTTTTCCAGAATTATGTAAGATTTTAACAAGAAAGGATGAACGCTATGCCTAGAAAAATTTTCTTTAGAAAGCTCTATTTTGAAATTGCACTAGCCATCTTCTTTATCTTTCTAGCAACTTCTCATTATCCTGGAAACGGATTTGACTTTATCACATTATTCTGCTGTCTATTTGCAACAACAAACATCGTAACAAGTATCAATATGCTTCGAACTTACAATGAATTAAAGAAACTTGCTAATATCGTGGATAATTTCCAAACGGATGATGATTCTCTAGACGATAAAGATCCAAAAGAAAAGCACTAATCACTGCATCAAAGCAATCGATTAGTGCTTTTTATGTTTTTTTAATCTTATTTTAGATGAAAAGCTCTTATTCCTTATGGCCTATTTTTTATCAAGTCTGAGACTTCCTTTGAATATCCCGTTGAAGAATGTTTGAACTGACCTGTATCCAAGCTTTTAGTCAGACTAAAACTCACGCTTAATTTCTTATTGGAGTTTAAGTATATTTTAAAGTGAATTCCTCCCATAGGGTTATGCTGAATAGACTCAACATCAATTTCATAGGACTGAATAACTCCGCCTTCTTCCAACGCTTTTTTATCTAAGTCTTTTAATTGATTTTCAATAGATTCTCTCACCTGCGTACTTTGAACTAAAGTGACCATTTCATGCTTCTTCACTAGATTCAACGTTACAAATCCGCCGATGATTAACGCTATTACTGCAACGACCCCTAGCATTCCACTACTGAATTTCTTCATCATTTTCTTCAGCCCCCTAATGCATTTAAAGGTTCTACTTGTTTTGTATAGTATATCATGAATTTTTGCATTTCTGAATACTCTTATTTTATACAAAAAAGGCACCCTTTACGGATGCCTTTCAAAAATTATTTTTGATTGTCGAGGAAATAGATTAGAGTTTGAAGCTCGTTTGTTAAGTCAACGTTTTGAACTCGAACGTTTTCTGGAGCGTTTAATCGAATTGGTGTGAAGTTTAAAATGCCTCGAACATTTGCTTCTACAATACGATCGGCTGTATCTTGCGCTACATCTTGAGGAACGGTTAGAATCGCTACTTGAATTTGTTGAACTTTTAATTGCTCAATCATTTCATCCATGCTATAGACTGGAACTCCTGTTTGAATCGTTCCGACGATATCAGGGTTCACATCGAATGCTGCACTAATTCGAACATTGTTACTTTGGTGGAAATTGTAGTTTAGTAACGCTTGTCCTAATTTACCAACACCGACTAAAGCTACATTTGTTAAGCGATCTTGGTTTAAGGTATGACTGAAGAATTCCAATAAGTATTCTACATCATATCCATATCCACGTTTTCCTAAAGCTCCAAAATAAGAAAAATCACGACGAATCGTTGCGCTATCTACTTTTACAGCTTCACTTAACTCTGTTGACGAAATACGACGTTTTCCTGCATCATGCAAGAAACGTAAATAACGATGATAAATGGCCAAACGTTTTGCGGTTGCACGTGGCACTTCGATTTCTTTCATTTCTTTATACTCTTTCATATCTAAGACTCCTTTTCTTTTACATCCATGCGTATTCTATCACAACGATATGAATTTTCACAAATACTTTGTTTGCTCCTCACTTACTCCTATAAAATTTGCTTATATACAGCAAGGCTTGTACTTTTTTATTCACAACCTCTTAATTGTGAATGTGAATGCAAACTCGAACGCATTTCAATATTGTCCACCTCTTTTTTATGATAAAATGAGATGAATACTCACTGAAAGGACCTATCATGATACTACTACAAGGACAAGGACTCGCTCGAACTTTTGCAGATGAAGTCCTATTTGAAAATATTACGATTCATATTCAAGAAAATTCGCGGATTGCCATCGTTGGGCGTAATGGTACTGGAAAATCAACGCTCTTAAAAATGTTGGCGGGTATCGAAGAACCTTCAATGGGAAGTGTCTCAAAGAAAAAAGACCTATCCATCGGTTACTTGGACCAATATGCAGCTATCGATTCAACGAAAACTGTTTGGGAAGAAATGATTCATCTCTACGAAGACGTAGAAACTTTGAAGAAACAAGCGCAAAAAGCAGCTGAGCAACTCGGTGACCCTGACCTTCTAGGAGACCCTACGGCGTACGAACTCGCCTTAAAACGCTATGACCAACTGCAAGAAGAACTGAACCAAAAGAACGCGTATGGATACGAATCTGAAATCCGTACCGTCCTTCATGGATTCCGTTTCTATCCAGAAGACTACGACCAACCGATTCAATCACTCTCTGGTGGGCAACGAACTCGTTTAGCCTTAGCACGTATTTTATTAGAGAAACACGACTTACTGATTTTAGACGAACCGACGAACCACCTGGATATTGAAACCTTAACATGGCTAGAGGATTATTTACGCTCTTCCAATTGCGCTCTTGTGATTGTATCCCACGACCAATATTTCTTAGACCGTGTGTGTAATGAGGTTTATGAAATCAGCCATAAAGCCTGTGAATATTATAAGGGAAACTACTCTCACTATTTAGAGGAACGTGAACAACGCTATTTACTCAAGCAAAAAGCTTACGAGAAGCAGCAACAAGAAATTCACGACTTAGAAGAATTCATCGCAAAAAACTTGGTGCGCGCCTCAACTACAAAACGTGCGCAATCCCGTCGTAAAAAATTAGAGAAAATGGAACGTTTAGAAAAACCAAAAGGCGATCAACGCTCGGCTCGATTTGAATTTACCGTGGAACGGGATTCAGGGAATCAAGTATTACTAGTAAACGATGCTTATATCGGTTATGACCACGAAGCATTAAGCGGTCCGATTTCCTTCCAACTTCGCAAACGTGAAGCCATTGCCATTGTGGGGCCAAATGGAATTGGGAAATCCACCCTCTTGAAGTCGATTACGGGTGAACTTCCTTTAATCAAAGGATCGATTGACATAGGAGCTGGCGTTCAAGTGGGTTACTATGACCAAAACTTGGCTGGCCTCTCCTCTAATCAAACGGTTCTAGAGGAGCTTTGGTCGCGTCATTCAACGATGCCCGAAAAAGATGTGCGTTCGATTCTCGGAAGCTTCCTATTCTCTGGAAGTGATGTTGAAAAAACAACTGCGCAACTTAGCGGGGGTGAAAAAGCCCGACTAGCCCTTTGCAAATTGTCACTGGAGCATGATAATTTCCTACTGCTCGACGAACCAACCAACCACTTGGATATCGACAGTAAAGAAGTCCTTGAGGATGCTCTCATCGATTACGATGGTACGATTTGTTTTGTATCCCATGACCGTTTCTTTATCAATAAGGTCGCAACGGCCATTCTTGAAATCGAAGAAACTGGCAGCACGCTGTATTTAGGCGACTACGACTACTACCTTGAGAAAAAGCAAGAGAAAGAAGAACTCGCCGCATTGCAAGAAGCTAAGAGTGTTGAAGCAACAACAGCTCAGCCGATGACAGAGGCCAAAGCCAGCTATCATGCCTCCAAAGAAGAGCAACGTCAAATCCGCACGCTCACTCGACGTATCGAGCAACTCGAAACCGAGATGCACGATATCGAAGAGGCGTTAGAAAAAGTCCACGAGGCGATGACGCTGGAGGAAAACTATTCTGATCCAGATAAATCCGCTGCCCTCTCAACTGAAGAAGCTGCCCTTCTTGAACGTCAAGAAACGCTTCTCGCCGAGTGGGAAGAAGCTTCACTAGCTTTAGAAGAATTCAATCAATAATCGCTTGAAATTATCATATATGATAATTTTCTACTTTCAGCCATTCAAAGAAGCGTAGACCCTTTTTATAGAGTCTACGCTTCTTTTTAGTTTAATGTTGCCACTGACTTTGATAGAGATTGTAGTAAAACCCACGTTGCTCCATCAAGCTGGCATGATTTCCTTTTTCAATGACATGTCCGTCTTTTAAGACGAGAATCACATCTGCTGTACGAATCGTCGATAAGCGGTGCGCCACGATAAAGCTCGTGCGTCCTTCCATCAGATGTTGAAAGGCTTCTTGAATCTTCAACTCGGTACGTGTATCGATGGAAGAGGTTGCTTCATCTAAAATTAGCATATTCGGTTGTCCCATCATGACACGCGCGATGCAGAGCAATTGTTTTTGCCCTTGTGAGAAATCCCCACCGTCATCTGAAATCACCGTATCATATCCTTGTGGCAGACGGCTGACGAATCCATGAATATGGCAGAGTTTAGCGATACGAATCATCTCTTCTTCGCTAATCGTTGGATTTCCCATCGTGATGTTTTCACGGACAGTTCCCGTTTGAAGCCACGTTTCTTGAAGCACCATTCCGAATCCATTACGCAATGAATGGCGCGTGATATCTTCAATCGAATGGCCATCAATCGATAGTTTACCATCATTAATCTCGTAGAAACGCATCAACAAGTTAATCAACGTCGTCTTCCCACTTCCGGTTGGACCAACAATTGCCACGCGTTGCCCTGGTTTGACATCCAGCGAAAAGTCTTCAATCAGCGGTTGACCTTTCACATAAGAGAAGTCCACATGGCTAAATTCCACTGCTCCGTCAAAGGTTTCAGGAGACGCAGCACCTTCTCTCTCTGGACGTTCAGACGGTTGTTCCAACAGTTCAAATACACGATTGGCACAGGCTATCGCATTTTGAAGTTCGGTAATGACTCCTGAGATTTCATTAAATGGTTTCGTATATTGATTAGAATAACTTAAAAAGGAAGTGAGTTGTCCTACTGTTACCCCTCTTTGAATGACAAAGAAGGCTCCAAAGACGCCTACTACGGTATACACCATATTATTGACAAACCTTGTACCTGGATTAGTAATCGCTGAATAGAAAATGGCCTTTAGAGAAACATCTGTCAACTCCTTATTAATCACCGAGAAGTCCTCGATGACTTTTTCTTGTTGCTGGAAGGCCGTCACCACTCGTGTCCCCTCAATCATCTCATTCATATAGGCGGTTTGATTGCCACGAATTTCCGATTGTTGTTTAAAGAAATGATAGGATTTTTTCGCGACAAAGCTGGCCATGACAAATGACACTGGCGTTATCACCACTACTACAAGCGTCAATGTCACATTCACACTGAGCATAAAGACTAGTGTTCCTAGAATCGTCATCACACCCGTAAATAACTGCGTGAATCCCATCAATAGCCCGTCCGCGAATTGATCCGCGTCCGCGATGATACGGCTCTCGATTTCTCCGGCAGGATGAATGTCTAAATAACTGAGTGGCAAGGTCTCGATTTTTTCAAGCGCGTCTCTACGAAGGTCTCGCACAACCGAGTATGTCATCTTGTTATTGCTAAGGTTCATAAACCACTGTGCGACGGCTGCCATTGCCGTAAAGAGTGCAATCTGCCATAGTATGGCAAATAGTCCTTCATAGAAGACTTGGCCAGTTCCTAGCATTTGGTCTACGGCTTCCCCAACTAATTTTGGAATCATTAAGGTCCCAAATACATTCACACTCGCCAAAAGAATGGACGCTACAAAATAAATACGGTAGCGACGGATGTAGCGGAGGACTTTACGGACGGTTTCCCATTGAGTTTTCTGTCTCATGCTTCATCCTCCTTTGGAAATTGTGAATAGTAAATTTCTTGATAAATCTCATTATTAGCTAATAGCTCTTCATGCGTGCCCTTGCCAACAAGGTTCCCTTCATCAAGTACGAGAATTAAGTCTGCGTACTGCACAGAAGCCGCCCGTTGCGACACGATAAAGGTTGTTGGACGTGGCGTTTGGTTCTTGATGGCCTCACGTAATTTTGCATCGGTCGCAAAGTCTAATGCTGAAGCACTGTCATCTAAGATTAAAATCGGTGCTTGTTTGGCAATGGCACGCGCAATCGTCATCCGTTGCTTTTGTCCACCAGATAAGTTGCGTCCATTTTGTTCGATGCCATAATCCAGTCCGCCTTCTTTCGTTTGAACAAATTCGCTGGCTTGAGCAATTCCTAGTGCATGTTCTACCACTTCACTTGAAGCTGATGCATTTCCAAAACGGACATTGTCAGCAATCGTTCCACGGAAGAGTTGTGCCTTTTGCAAGACCATTCCAACTGACCCACGAATCGATGCAAATCGGTAGTCGCGAACATCTTCCCCGAACACCTCTACACTGCCTTCGGTCGCATCATAGAAACGAGGAATCATATTCACAAGAGACGATTTTCCACTACCAGTTCCCCCAATCACGCCGATGGTTTGTCCTTTTAACGCGGTAAAGGAGATATGGTTGAGTGCTGCATTTTGGTCCCCTTGATATGTCAGCGTCACGTCTTTAAACGCCACCGCTACGTCGCTATCTGGATGGACGTCTTGGGTTCCTTCCACCATATCGGGTTCCATCGATAGAATATTGTCAATACGCTCCGCACTCGCAACGGATTTCGTCATTAACACGATAAGATTGGCTAATTTTACAAGCTCTACTAGAATTTGTGACATATAGTTTGTTAAGGCGATTACGTCCCCTTTTGACAACGTCCCTGTATCCACTTTTATCGCCCCACTATATAAAATGACGATAAGCGCTACATTCACAATCACAAACGTAATAGGATTCATAGCTCCTGATAGAGCACTCACCTTTTGTTGCGCCTGATTCAACGCTTCGGTATCTTCTCTAAACGACTGAATTTCTTTTTCTTCGCGGTTAAATGCCCGAACCACACGAACACCTAGTAAATTCTCGTGCACAAGACGCATAATATGATCTAGTTGCCCTTGAACCCGGCGATACATTGGAATTGTCCAGTAAATAATTCCGAATACGACGACTGCTAAGATTGGAACTGTGATGGCAAACGTCCATGCCATTTCCACATTCACAACAAAGGCCATCACAATCGCTCCACCGACGATAAAAGGCGAACGCAGCAACAGACGAAGCGCGATGTTTAATCCGTTTTGCACGAGATTCATATCGCTCGTCAAACGTGTCAGTAAAGTGTCATTCCCCAGTGCATCCAGTTGCGAGAAACTGAAGTATTGAATCTTTGAAAAGAGCGCCTGTCTTACATCAGCTGTAAATCCCGTTGCTGCTTTTGCCGCATAATATTGGGCCGTAATGGACACGACGACCCCTAAAATCCCAAGGACGATTAAAATGGCCCCTTGACCAAGGATTAAAGAGGTATCTTGGTTTCCAATTCCTTTGTCAATGATGACTGCCATAATAAGCGGTACTAATAACTCCAAAATTGCTTCGAATAATTTGAATAACGGTGCCAATATTGTTTCTTTCAAATATGGCTTTAAATAAGGCTTTAATCGATTCACAATCATACTTCCTTTTACATCAATAGTACTTTTATTGTATCACATTTTATCCTCTTCAAAAGCGGAAAAACTTGCTTCCTGCTTTTGATTATAAAGGATGTAACAATTATATTACGTAACAAAAATGTGACACTCACTTTTTTACTCCCTAAAGATGGAGCATTTATGATACATCAAGTTTTTCCATCCTCAACGAAACCTTTTTTATATCCACAGTGGGATATAGCGGAGTAAAAAATTATTAGAAGACTGTGCAACTCTTGCTTATTAGAAAGTTGATTACGAAAAATCTTACGGATTCTAACATAGCCATAACGTGGGATAGCATTAAATGCGAGGGAGAAAGACAGAAACACCCTAGATACATTATTGTATCTAGGGTGTTTCGTTTTCTTTCCCCCACAAAGTTGAATAGGTATGAGCAAGCTGTTTACAGTGCAGCTCATACCATTCAACCACTGTGCTTAGAGGGAGCGTAGGAATTTTATTCCGTACACTCCCTTTGAGGCTTTAAAGGTGAGAGACCTAGGCTCGAACCGGTGCAACGTTATAGCTATTATGAAGTTATCCGTAAGGATTTGGAGTAATCAACATTTATTCACTATACTGTCACCCAAGTGCCCAGTCTTCTATTTCATTATTTACGTAATCCGTGCGCTTCAATGTACTCCGCAATTTGTATAGCATTGCTCGCAGCACCTTTACGGATATTGTCGCCCACACACCAGATGTGGAAGCTGTTTGGTTGAGAAATGTCACGGCGAATACGTCCCACATACACTTCATCATGTCCAGTTGCTTGTAATGGTGTTGGATACACATTTTCCTCAGGTTTATCTAATACGATTACGCCTGGTGCTTTTGCTAAAAATGCACGAATTTCTTCCGGTGTTGTATCTTTTTCGAAAGTCACATTGATTTCTACAGAGTGTGAGTTATAAACAGGTACACGCACACAAGTGGCTGTCACAGCTACATCATCTGATAAACCAAGAATCTTACGCGTTTCTTGAATCATTTTCATTTCTTCTTTTGTATAGCCATTTTCTAAAAATACATCGATATGCGGCAATACATTATTATAAATTGGGTGTGGGTAGTTCGTTGGAGCTTCCCCTTTCTCCCCATTTTTTAAATCATTAATTCCTGCTTGACCAGAACCTGAAACAGCTTGGTAAGTGGTATACGCCACACGTTTTAATCCAAATGCATCATGCAACGGACGTAATGGTACCACTGATTGGATGGTTGAGCAGTTTGGATTTGCGATAATCTTACGCTCTAATGTTGGTGCGTTACATTCTGGTACGACTAAGTCAATCTCTGGATCCATTCTCCATGCACTTGAGTTATCGATGACAATCACGCCGTCACGTTCTGCGATTGGCGCAAATTTCAATGAAGTACCGCCTCCTGCTGAGAAGATAGCGTAGTCAATATCACGCTTGAAGGAGTCTTCCGTTAATTCTTCGACTACATACTCTTTTCCTCTAAACTGTAGTACTTTTCCTGCTGAACGTGCTGAGGCAAGTAGATATAACTGGTCTACTTGTAAGTTGCTTTCTTCTAAACGTTCAATCATTTTTGTTCCAACGACTCCTGTCGCTCCTACAATTGCAATATTTACCATAAAAAAATCTCCTTTTGCTAAAACGCTATGTTGAAAATTATAACGAACCTCTTTTAGAAAGTAAAGAATTGTCTTTCTTCGAAACACATTTGTAGCTGTAATAAATACACTCTTTGATGAGTGCTTCATCTGTGCATACATTCAGCGCAATTGAAATCCAATGCTTTTTATTCATATGATACACTTCAAAGAAACCTTCATTCGTTAATAGCTTTTCCTTCGTGTTCGGATCAATTTTCACATTCAAGATTAACACTCGCTCTTCACTTGCAACCCCTAATTTATGGAACGGGATTTCCGTCATCAAGGCATAGCACTTTCCTTGCTCTTCCACTCTAAACAATGTAGCTGACGACCTTTTGAACGGTTGCGAACTAAAAGGAACAATATTGCTATAAATCCAATTCGTCCATTTTTCCTTCGTGGCGCTCAGTTCTCCCTGAAGAGGATGAATCCACTTGGTCGCTATTTCACCGGCTTCTTCTCGAAGAGCTTGGGCAATACTACTTCCTGTTGTTTCTACATCAAACAAAGTATATCTCTCATTAAACTCATCTAAAACAATGATTTCTAATCCTTTTTCCTTTGTAGCACTGACAATATAGAAGGAGAAACCTTCTATATGGCTTAGAATTGTTTCTCCTTCATGTTCTATCAGGTCTTCTTTTAAATTCCATCTCATCGAATAACCCTCTTATAATTTATACTCCGCTCTTAGCTCTAAAATCACATCACGCAGATCGGCTGCTTTTTCGAAATCTAGTGCTTTGGCAGCTGCACGCATATCCAATTCCAGCAACTCGATGGCTTCGCGTCTTTGTTCTTGCGACATTTTCTTGAAGTCTTTTGTAGTGCTTGGAGCATCTTCTTTTTCCACTTCATGAGTAATCGCGATTAAATCACGTATATTCTTCACGATGGTCTTCGGAACAATGCCGTGTTCATTATTATAAGCCTCTTGGACACTGCGACGACGGTTTGTTTCATCAATCGCTCTTTGCATAGAGTCTGTAATCTTATCGGCATACATAATCACTCGGCCATTTGCATTTCGTGCGGCACGTCCAATCGTCTGCACTAAAGCACGCTCACTACGCAGGAAGCCTTCTTTATCGGCATCTAGAATCGCCACTAGAGAAACTTCTGGTACGTCTAAGCCTTCACGAAGTAAGTTAATTCCGACCAATACGTCGAATTCTCCTAGTCGCAAGTTTCGGATGATTTCAGTACGTTCCAATGTCTTAATATCACTGTGAAGATATTTCACTTTAATGCCTACTTCTTCTAAGTAATCCGTTAAATCTTCAGACATTTTCTTCGTAAGCGTCGTAATAAAGACACGTTCATTCCGTTCAACACGTAAATTAATTTCGCTAATTAAATCATCAATTTGACCTTTAATTGGACGAACTTCCACAGGCGGATCGAGCAAGCCAGTTGGACGAATGATTTGCTCGGTAACTTTTGGCGTATGTGATAATTCATATGGACCTGGAGTCGCCGAAATATAAATAATTTGCGGAACTTTTGCTTCGAACTCTTCAAATCGTAACGGACGATTATCTAGCGCACTTGGCAATCTAAATCCGTACTTAATTAATTGCTCCTTACGAGCACGGTCCCCATTATACATTCCACGAATTTGAGACATTGTAATATGAGACTCATCCACGACAAATAGTGCATCTTCTGGGAAGAAATCAAGCAATGTATACGGTGGTTGTCCTGGCTTTCTTCCATCCATATGGCGAGAGTAGTTTTCAATCCCATTACAGTATCCCATCTCTAGGAGCATTTCAATATCATAATTGGTTCTTTGCTCTAATCGCTGCGCTTCCAGCAACTCATTATTGTCCCTTAATTCTTTTAAGCGGAGGGCGAGTTCTTCTTTAATCGTTGCAACCGCCTTAGAAATTTGGTCTTCATTCGCGACAAAGTGCGTTGCCGGGAAGATTGGGACATGCTCTACCGTTGCCTTAATTTCTCCTGTTAACACATCTACTTCTTTAATCGCTTCGATTTCATCTCCAAAAAACTCGATTCGAAATGCCGTCGCATCATGTCCAGCGAGGAAGATTTCGACGACATCTCCTCGAACTCGGAATGTTCCCCTTCTGAAATCATAGTCATTGCGCTCAAACTGCATTTCAACTAAACGACGAAGTAATTCATCTCTTTCTATTTCCATTCCTTCACGAAGAGACAATACATGGTCGCGGTAATCTTCTGGATTTACTAACCCGTACATAGAAGATACGGAAGCAACTACAATGACATCTCTTCTTTCCAAAAGCGCGCTTGTAGCAGAGTGACGCAACTTATCGATTTCATCATTGACACTGGATTCTTTTTCAATATAAGTATCACTAGAAGGCACATAGGCTTCTGGTTGGTAGTAATCATAATAAGAAACAAAATATTCTACAGCATTCTCTGGAAAGAACTCTTTTAACTCTCCATATAATTGCCCTGCTAATGTTTTATTATGGGCTAACACTAATGTTGGCTTATTCACTTCTTTAATCACATTAGCAATCGTAAACGTCTTCCCAGTACCTGTTGCACCAAGAAGCGTCTGTTCTTTAACGCCCTTATTAAGCCCCTCCACTAATTCCTGGATGGCCTGAGGTTGATCTCCTTGTGGCGTATACGGAGCCACTAGTTTAAATTCATTCATACCTTCACCTCTTTTTTCGATTCTTTTCCATTATACCATCAATAAACAATATTTACTGCCAGCTTGCACCCTGCCAACCCTATACCTTGCTTGCATTTCATACTGGACTTTTGTATAATAGTCCGTGTTGGAAACAACTGATCAGTGATTATACATGTAAAATGAAAGAGGGGTGAACCCATTGCCAAATATCGCATCACAAATCAAACGTGTTCGTACTAACAAAAAGTCAACACTAGCAAACAACTCACAAACTTCTGCTATGCGTACTGCTATCAAAAAATTCGAAGCTGCAGTAGCTGAAGGTGCTGAAAATGCTGAAGAATTATTACGTGCTGCTCACAAAGCAATCGACGGAGCTGCTTCTAAAGGATTAATCCACAAAAACAAAGCTTCTCGTGACAAATCACGTCTTGCTGCAAAATTAAGCAAATAATAATTAGCCTGAGAATTGATCTCGGGCTCTTTTTTTATGCTCGAAAAATAAGAACGCCTTACGGGTAACAAATGAAAAGATTAGAACACTTTCTTCGAACTCCTCTG
>CAJPNA010000016.1 GCA_905371865.1 uncultured Carnobacterium sp. | reverse complement strand
ACAATATATTATAATACAAGTTATTTATGGTCTTGCTTGGAGTCTAGCAGTAAGTCTGACAACTTTTGGAGCTTTTGTATGCATGGCAATATGTTTGTCACAGCATAATCCAAATGATGATGCTTCATGCGAAGAAATCATCAGACGTGAGCTTGATAAACTATCTCCAAAACAGACACGTCAATTTTTCATTTTAGTAGCAGTATGGTCGATATGTTGGATGATTGTGCTATTACCAGTTGTGGGAGCACCATTTCAGTAAGGAGTGATGATTGTAAATGGAATTAGTAATTGAAGTGTTACAAAGATTCGGATTTTTTCTGGAATATCGCTCCTAGCTGTGATTGTACCAGCATCATTTGTTGTGCCAGCATATTTAATGGGAGTGTCCGAGATGCTCAAAGATGGTCTGATTCGTCAAGACGTGGTCGACGAACACGTTGTAGATTGGAAAAGTATGGTGGTCTCACTATTGACATTTTCGATAATTGGCGGTGTGGTTGTCACGCTATTATATTACTTACGACAACTATATTAAACCGTGTGGTCATAACACAACAACGTTGCGATGGTATCGCGCATAAAACAAGTGAGGTGTAAAATATGAAATTCAAACCAAATCGAAAAATTAAATATACTGACGATGAGTTACAATTATTGTTACACCTTAGACGAAAAGGTGGGCACGTGAAGCCATCAAAGAAGACGTATAATCGTAAACAAAAACATAAATCGAAGGATTTTTAAAAAATTTTCAATTTATGTCTGTACTCAGTTTGAGAATGTGATATACTAATAAATGTGATGGTAAAATACTCGCTATATTGAAGTGGGCGACATGTTGTTGTTCTAAAATCGAGATAGACAATAAAGTAGCTAAGACAACTATTTTTGGTTATACTCCACTAAAACCGAGACTATTTATTTGTTAATGTCGCTCACTTCAATGTAGCGAGAGAATTACTCACATAGTATCATTATATTAAAATCAGCGTTTGATGTTTTATGCATAAAGTAAAAATCATTGAAGAACAAAATTAGAAATCCTTTCTGTTGGAGATAGTTTTACGACACACAACTAACACAACAAAAATCTTGAGTTGTTCGCGCAACTCAAGTAGTATCGAACGTCGATTTTAGTATAATGATGAAAGTAAAAACAAAGAATTGGAGACTATTATCATGAAATTAGAAAATGTTACATTCAGAGGTGAACAATACAACTTAACATTCTCACGATATACTACGAGTGATTTCATTGCGATTTTGATGGGCGAGTCAGACGATGAATTCCCAGCGATTATCACAACAAATCATGGTGACGTAACGAAGTCTGACGTAAATGGAGATGAATTTGTTCAAATCCGAACAGATGAAATGTACTATGCAAAATTGTTGTTCGATAACGGTTTGATTGTTGGTGAACCAACATTTGTTGTTCCGTCTGGATTTATCGGAATTTTGTTCTATGCTCCAACCAAGGAGTTCAAAAATTACATTCAAGAAAATGTTAAATAATCAAAAGAAATGGTGATATAAGATGATTACTAAAAACTGGGATTGGATTAACGAAGAAGTATTGGTGAATGATATTATTAATTTGGATAATAAATTGTCAAATTATGGATTAATGCTTGATTGGTATACAAGTGAAGTTAGTGAATCGATTGTAGCGTTACAAGTTGTTAGTAAGATAGATAGTACTATTACAATTAAAGACTCAGGATTTATTCACACTCATCTGTTATTATGGTCTGATAAGCTAAAAACTAGACTACAAATTATTGCAAAACGATTTGAGTTCATTGCATTCGTACACGATTCGATTCTAAATCTCAAAAACTCAGACGAACGTTTATTATTCTACGGATTGCGATTTGTTTGTCACTACGACTGTGATGATGCTGGTGTAGACTTTAATTTTAGTAAAGGTTTTAGCATTGAAGGTAGTGGATATTTCAAACACAATCAAGCTGTCGATGGTGCTAGTATTGTAGTTGGTAGTCGTGGTATTGCTATCGAATGTCCATCATTATTGAATATATCGAATTTACCACATGACTTATCGTTGGACATTAGTGTTTATAATGATAGTGGTTACGTTACATCAACTGTCAGTGGAACATTACGTAAGACTTATGAGAGTCTTGCAACTAGTGACAAACACGCTTTAGTGGAAGACTTTAATGAAATGATAAATTACTTGAATAAATTAAAATAATATAAGAAATGGTGGTAGTAAGATATGATTATCGAAAATTATCCATGGGTCACAAGCACCGAAATCATTAATGATATTATGGTAGTAAACGCAACATTATCAAATCATGGATTACATCTTGATTTTTCAATGGACGACACTAAACGTCGCAATGCGACGATGAAAGTCGTCAGTAATTACGATAATGATATTTTTATCGTTGACGATGAGTTAATCAATACTGATACAAAATCATTTGAAAATAAAATGAAAAATCGACTACGCATCATCGCAAATCGTGTCGAGTTTTTAGCATTCGTGGTTGAATCTGTTTCTAAGCTGAAAGAATTAGATGAATATTTACTAGTTGGAAACTTGAGATTCAAGTGTAGTCGTAAAACCGATGATGGTGAAGTGACATTCGAGTTCGAACGAGGTATTTACGCTTTCGGCGGTGGAGTGTTCAATTACTGTAAATTGAACAACTCTACAGAATTGATTCTTTGTATCGAGGATTTGGACACAGAAAGTACATGTGTGGATATTTCGGATTTACCGAAAGAACTCGAATTGCAATTAAATCTAGACAGTATCGATGGTTTTGATACTTTGACAGTGAAAGGAACACTGAATAAAGAATATGAACATATGACAATTGATAGTGCCAATGATTTAGTGAAAGATTTTAAAGAAGCGATTCGTTACTTGGAAAAATTATAGTATTAGAAGTTGTTAAATTAATTAGAAAGGATTGTAGTCTATGAATGAAAAAGAATTAATTGAATCATTAGACAAAAATTTAATTAAGGAATACAGAGACATCGAAGCAATGTTATCAACACATGGATTAAAATTGAATGTAACTTCAAGTACTCGTAAAAACGAACCGTATGTGTTTTATTTCACAATCTCTGATGATAAAAACAATGTATCAATACTTTATGATTATGAGTTTAGTGCAATTGATGATGCATCGCACGTCGATTTATGGACAGAATTTCCATTTGCGTTCCATGAGTTATTCGACGCAGCTGAATTGATGGTATTTGTAACGAAAGTTCTAGCTATTAGGAACAAAAAGAAACATATCAACTTCACACAAGCGACATTATCTGGTGGAATCTCAAGTCAACGTTGTATTACAGTGGATATCACAGATGAAAATGGTAATGAGATTGGAGACTGTTCGTTCACCATCAACTCAGATAAGAGAGGTGTTGACATGCAATTATACATTGGTAGTTTAGAAGTAAAAACAAGTTCGTTGGATATGAGTGGAATCCACGAGGATGTAACTGTGGAAATATTACCACAACGTGAGGTAAGGAATTATAATGATTATTTACCGAATGACTTTGAATTTGATATTGACATTGTAGTTCGCAAACACTTTGACGGTACTGTAGCTGAACATGTGAGAAAGGTACGTAAAATTATCAGAAACGTGTCTGACGTTTATAAAATGATTAAAGAATATTAAATAATTAATGATATATTGATAATTGAAACATTTCATGAAGGTAAGTGAAACAATGACAATAAACGAAAATTGGAGTTTTCTATCTAATAAATCATTGGAAACTAAAATCCAATCATTAGATGATAAATTGAATAAGAAGCAACTAACTCTAGATTATCGTATCAAGAATGACGGTAATAGTCGAGCTATCAACTTACGTGTCGTAAGCTTACAAGACGAGTCGGTCGTTATTGTAGATGCCAATTCATTTAAGATGTCTACTAGTATTTTTGTGGATAAATTCAAAAATAGATTAGAAGCGATTGAGTCGAAAATCGATTTTCTAGCATTCGTTGTAAGTGCAGTGTTACAGATGGAGATTTCACATATGGGTAAACCGTTTATTTCTCCAATTAAAATCACAGACTTAAAATTCCATTGTGCTAATAACGACAGACCATCTTCTGTATCTTTCGAATATAACAAGGACAGCGATAGTCGTTATGGCGTTAATGGTGGTGGTGTTTTCGAGCAAAAAGAATATTCAATGACAATTCAATTTCGAGCTTGGACTGACCGTATTCGAATTGACGCATCATCAATTCGAATCTATGAACTACCGAAAAATGTGGGGTTTGAAATTGAAACTGAGAGTGGATATCGTGGATACATTGATATGATTCTGTATGTCGGTTTGAGTGTTGAGTACGACAGTTTAACACTTAAAAAAGCTAAACAAGTCACTACTGATTTTAGCAATATGTTAGAATTTGCTAGAAGTTATTAAACAAACACGTGCGTAAAACAACGTATCTCTAACACCAAAAAACATCTCCTAAATTTTTGTTTATTTTTATCGCATTCTTTTCTGAGATACGTTGTTTTACGCACGTGTTTGAAATATTTTTAATGTACACGGACTTAAAAACGTGTTATAATAAATATATAGTTGCAATAAGACGTTCCTAAAACTAAAATTGAGTCTACGTCTAGTAACTTTAAACCGACACACTCGACGCATAAAGTTGTTCCTTAGTTAAAGATTTGGGATATTTATTACAACTAGCGATGGTGTGTTTTTTATTTATACATAAAAATTTTAAAACAAAAAAGGGGAATTATTATGAGCTTAAATTATATTACAGCAAAATATTTGAAGCAAATTGAAGAAGTTGACAATGTTAAATTATCTAACACACATGAGCATTACGGTCTAAAATTATTAAATCGTGGTGTACTTGTGCAACCATTCACAAACGTAGATGCTGAGACGTTCGACATTTTGGATAAATTGTATGGATTCGATATGCAAGCAGCGAACTCAACATTTTACGCTTCGATGCAAGAACGACTACAATTGACGATTGGTGAGTTTTTACTTGACCGTAATGTTCATTATGAAACACAACAAATTCCAAATGATGTACTATCGTATGTTGTGAATTCTTTCACAAGCGAACTAAAAACAATTATCCAAGTGTCTACGAAAGATGAAATTCGTGACGCATTACAACAACTTATTTCACAATCATTAGCAGTTCCAAGCGAAGATGTTGATTTGATTGCTGACGCTTTAGAACATTACGGTGTAAATACACGACTTATCGCAAACAGAGAATTAGCGATTGTATTGAATACACGTAAAAACCGTGCTATATATGACTCACAGTTATTTGTAACACAGTTGTATTATGTGATTACTGATAAATCAATGCTTGTCAAATCGGACGAAGAGCTATCAGATTTTGAGTTTCGTTTACGATTAAATTCAAGTCGACGTTCTAAAATTGTGAAATTAGTGAACGACTATTTAGCGAACTGTGGTTCGCTTGAGAGTCTCGCTCAACATTTCAGACCGAATCGTCGAGTGTGGTTAATGCTTCGTAAATACATTCCAGAATTACGTCCAATTGTCAACGGAATGAAACGTCTATCAGATAAAGTTCGTATCAACCATACACCAGAAACTGTTCTTGAAAAAGATACAGATTATACGAAAGTGAACATCTATCAACTTATTAAAATTTCAAACTACTTACGTGAGAAGTTATTAATTGAAGATGGTGACGCTCAGATTTATCGTGTACGTAATGGTCGTGCATTCATTAAAGCCAATATAGGTGAGAATGTAGATAATGCAAGAGTGTTGATGGAATTGACGAAAATCACCAATGAGATTGCTCGTCGCTACAAAGATAAAGACGTGACGATTTACTTACCAGATGCTGAGAAAGAAAACATTGCAATTGCAATGCCAACGTCTGTGAAGAATTTCATTGGTCAATATCCAATGTACACTGTGATACGTGCTCCGAAACCATGTAAAATTGGTATGTACTGGACGAAAAATACTGACATGGACTTACACGTGGATACATTCGACAGAGAACACATTGGGTACTACAGTCATTCAAATCGATATGACATTCAGTATAGTGGTGACATGACTTGTACGAATAGTGCTGGTATGGCAGCTGAGATGATGTTAGTGAACGACGATGTCGCTCATACGTACTCGATTAATCCATACCGTAACAATGATTGTGATGTGACATTGTTTGTTGGTACTACGAATATTCCAGATTTGAGAAATTCAAATGTAGCAATCGAACCAAAAGAAATAATTTTTTCATCTAAACATCACATTGATGCTGCAAATGGATTTGCGTTTGGTACGCACATGAATGACTTGCTCATCTTAACAAACTTCAAGATTGGTGGTCGTGTACCAGATGAAGTGAACCAATCACAAGCATCTGCGTTAGTTTTACGTAAAGCAAGCTCTATGCTTGACTTGGTAGAATTTTCTAAGATTACTGGAATTCCAATTGTGAACCAAAAAGAAGCGAACTCAATCGATTTTTCAAACTTTGGTATCTGTGTGAATAGTTTCACAAGCTTACTGGATGAGAAATAAAATAAGACTGGAGAAATTCTCCAGTCTTTTTCTTTTATTGGAATGTTACTTCAATCATGACGTCTGTTAGATGCATGATAATATCATCACCAGTTAAACGGTCGTCTAAAAATTTGCATGGAATTTGGACTTCGATGGCGTCTGACCAGAACGCAAAGCGTTCTCCGTGCTCGTGCTCATCTACTTTACTACGGCAAGTCACTCCAAATCCACAATTATCAAGAATTTCAACATCCACGATTGACACGTCATAAATATTCAAATCTTCTGCTAAGATTGGTTCTATACGTTTCTTGAATCGTTTTACGTTATATTTCACAACTTTTTGTAATAACTCTTTATATGTGTTTGGATTGTTTAGTCCATCCTGTACGATTTCATAAATTGAATCGTTCGTGTCTGAGTCCAATTCAACTCCGGGAAACACATTTGCGTTTCCATCTTCAATGGTTGTTTCGTCAAAAATAAATCTGATTAAAACTTGTTTTTCCATTATTTATCATCCTTTCATTTTAGGTATGTACTTTATTTCAAAATGTGTTATAATGATATTAACAAATTGAAACGGAGGTGTCATCAATGACACAATTATTTACTGATACATTTGGAAGTTTCACATATGTCGCTCTTGTCCTAATCGGAATGATTTCGGTTTGGCAATTCAAGAAGCATAAATTTATTGCAACATTTTTACTAATTACTGTATTCTGTGTTGGTGTACAGTTGATTCACAATGAGTTCAACCCGACTATTACTATCGTATCATCGGAAGAAGTTGTAGTCTATGATAAACAAAATGACCAAGATGTGTGGTTAGATAACATCGAAGTTAGAAAGTTAACTGACGATACTAAATATGAATTCCAACGACTAAAAACTGTTAAAAAACTATACACAGACGACATGTCATTTGAATTAACAACTCCAATTGAGATTACATACAATGAACCACCAACAATGTCAGTGTATCAGATTGCGATGTCAACAAGAGAAGTTAAGATTAACAAAGTAATCGTTAAAAAAGTGACATCTAAATACCAGAACTGGCGTGGTGAGAACACAGACATCAAATACGTTGTAGAAGTCAACTTCGATTTAACATATACTTACAAATAATAACAATTAGACCGCATGACAATCAACAACTCGTTGACTTAAATGCGGTCTTTTGTATTATTGTTGCTCTAAGTACTCACGAACTCGATTTACTTCCGACTCGAAAAATTCTTTAATAAGTTTTGCTCCAGCACCACGACTAGCAGCTGCTTTTATGATTTCTGGACAGTTTGCATTTAAAATCTCAACGTCATCGTTTGGTACGAATAACTTATGATATTCTGCTTTCATCACTGGTACAAAAATCTCAGTCATTTCATGAATGACACGTAATTTGAGCATTTCCATGAATGTTTTTTCATTCATATCAATGAATTTCTCAAAAGAAGTTTCTTTTGTTGGTACTTTATTGTACTCAGTTACTAAAACAGAACCAAATCGAATGTCTTGTAGTGCTTCTTTCACAAAGTCATATGGAGTCCATCCGTCGATTGGTAAAATCGAAGTCACTTGTGATAATGATTTAGCATCTAGCAATGCTTGAATACGTTCCATTCGATAAGATGATGATACTTGAATTTCATCAAACCATTGACGTTCAGCTTCTTTGATTAAAAGTGGTAATAACGTATCACGAAGTTCGCTATTTTTTGGTAATTTATCGTTAGCAATTCTAATAAGATTGCGATGACCTTCTTGGTACATTTGCTCTAATATCAAAATACGTTTACGATACGTATTGATATTGAACGAGTCAATCTCTCCAATCTTATGTAATTTATTTGCTAGACCTTGATGCACCAAAGCAGTTTCGCTAAATGCTGTGCGAATACGACTTGGTACAGTTGTGTCTTCCATGATTGCGACACGAATATCAACTTGTGCATTTGTGATTAAATGTGATACGTGTCGGATTGATACTGGTAAGTCTTGTTCATTTCTTAAAATTAACATAATCATTACTCCTTAACTTTTATGATACACTTATTATAGCATATGAGAATTGGTATGTAAAATTTTTTGAGTGCACAAAAAATCAGTCATACAATCATTGAGTTCCAATGTGGGTGTCCCCCAATTTTGTTGTCAACGATTGTACGACTGATTTAGTTTGTGAATTATTTCACGTTCTCTTTAAGACTTTCTGCAATAAACTTATCGACTTGTTCGTGATTGTTGAACCCACGTGGGTCTTCTACGATGTTGAAATGCTTGTATACTTCTTTGACATCTTCTTTATCGACGATATTTGAGTAAGTTGCTTTTTCACGTAATGTTTCCATACTGTCACCTCACTTTCTTTTATTATAACATGGTTCGTATGACCATGTACAGACTTCGTGATAAAAAGAGAGTGACTTTATATTAAAGCCACTCCTTAATTATTATTTAGATTTTTTACGAGAGATGTAAGCTCCGATTCCGAACATACCAGCGACACCAGTTAGAATGCTTGTGATTCCGACACTAGTTTTTGGTAGTTTCTTCTCAACGAGTTTCTTGTACACATGCTCTACATCACCGTTTTCTTTGGTTACTGTTTTCACGAACTCGTATCCATTGATTTTTTCTTTCTCATGAATTCCTTCTTTCTTAGGAAGTAATTCTTTACCATTCTCATCTACATAAGTAGTGATTTTAGATACTTGTTTGTAAACATGTTCCACATCACCATTTGGTTTATTGTCTGTGCGAACAAATTCGTAACCAGTGATTGTTTCTTTTTCATGGATACCTTCTTTTGGTTTTAATAGCACATTTCCGTTCACGTCAACGTATGTTGTAACATGTTTAATTTGTTTGTAAATATGCTCAACGTCACCATTTTTGTGAGTCTCAGTACGAATATACTCGTAAGATGGAATTTCTTCTTTATCGAAAATTCCTTCTTTTGAAGGTAGTAATGTCTTACCACTTTCATCTACGTACGTAGTATGATTTGGGTTTTTCTTGTAGACATGTTCAATGTCTCCATTCTCTTTCTTGTTAGTACGAACAAATGTATATCCCGGAATAGCTTTCTTATCTTTTTCACCTTTCTCTGGTGGAGATAATTCTTTTCCGCTCTCATCTACATAAGTAGTTGTTGGTAATTGTAGTGATACATCGATATCTTTCACATCGAATTCCTTATCCACTGCTGGTTCTGTTGGAATTTCTGGAGTATGAAGTGTTACTTTTCCACCACGACCAAGTAAATCGGCATACATGTGTGATGTAAATTGTGGATTTACTCGAGCTGTAGCTACTGTTTCTTCATCAAACGCTGTACCATCTTTTGGTGAACCATCTACGTTGTAAGCTCCACGCCATCCATTATGTCTCCAAGTGAATGTCGAACCTTTGACGATTGATACATATGAACCATTTGGAATTGAAGATGCATCATTCAATGAGCTAACATCATTTTTGTCATTGATATTTTTATTCTCACCCATATCTGAGTACATGTCTGGATATGAACGACCATCAATTTCGAATGTATGTTTACGTACACTGTTTTCTGGTACGATATCACCAATTTTACCATCGCTAGTAACTGACACACCTTGACCGTAGTCAATGTCTGTATGAACCAATGCATAAACTGGATTTACTTCATTACCATCTTCGTCTACTAATTTGAATTTAATCTCAGTACCTTTAGTTAATGCACTATACACACCTAACTCACCGCTACCGCTATTCAACCAGTTAACTAATGTAACATACCCGTTACCTTTGTGTTCTTTGTGTAAGATATCATTTACTTGATTCAGTAATGAAATATCATTACCTTGGAAATCAAAGTGTGTCACTTCCGCAATCATGTCTACTCTTTTACCATCAATTGTGTCACCCACGTGAGTAATTTTCACTTTAGAGCCAGTTGGATTTGTTTTGTCGTTAGATAAGTCGTGATATACGGCACTTCCAGTGACAGTAGCTTGTGTATCTCCACTTAAAACCTCAAATGTCGAATCACTGTGAGTTCCAAGACCATCTTTCAATGTTGTAGTTGATTCATCGTCAGTGAATACATGAATATCTTTGTAATATTCTTGTGACCCACGTTTTGTTTCATCGAAACGACCGTATACTCGAACTCCATCTTTTTCCATTAGAAGTGGGAATTTAGCTTTAATTTCATCTTCTTCTGATTTCACAGTTTCTACTGCTTTTTTAACTTTTTCTTTGTAATCCTTGATAGCGGTTACATATTTCTCATACTTAGTAGCTAGACCATCTAATTCAGACTTAGCTTCTTCTTGAAGTTTATCGAATTCTTCTTGCGATTTGGCAACACGTGATTCTTTAGTAGAATTCACTGTAAAACCGTTCTCTTTAGCTTCTTTCACTACATTATCCAATTTTTCCGATTTAACATTCACTGTTTTGTCGTACGCAACTTCTTCTGCTGCCAATACTGGTTGAACTGATTGAACAAGTACAGTTGCTAAAGCTAGTCCGCTTGCTGTACGAAATGCTTTCTTTTTCATTTATAAATCTCACCTTTATTTAAGTAATATAATATATTATATCACGACAATTGATTCGATGTCAATGTTTAAAATTATTTTCAATAAAATTCATTCCACGTCTGTACATGGTGGCAGTTCTGTATTAAAATAGTTATATCAAAATAATTATATGCGAGGTGAAACGTATTGATTACATTAAAACAACTACGATTACATTTAGGATTAACACAAGTGCAACTAGCAGAGATTCTTCATTGGAAACAACCACGAATTTCACACATTGAGAGTGAGTGCATTCAAGCACAAGATGTGCTCAATCTACGACACATTGACTTACTAGCTAGAGCGTTAGATATGAAATTAATTGACTTGATTTTATTAGTTACAAGTGGAGGTCTATAATTTTGAAATACACATCTAAAAAAGATTTTATGTCAGATGTGGTAGAAGCGATTGATGAAAAAAGACGAGCGACTGGTAGACGAGAATTAGCACAAGCAACACTTGTAAAGTGTGTTCTGAGAGTAGCGGAAGTATATCGAGTGAACATGTCAAATGGTGAGACGATGTATCTCATTCCAGATTATGATAATCAGACATTCCAAACAGATTTAAACTACTTTAAACTTCTATGCGCGGAAGCTGGTGACTTAGCTGGAATGGACATCTTGATTGACGACAAGTTTTTATTTGGTACTGACTTTGCAGCAATTGCTCATGTCAATGGATATACACAAGTGATGAGAGAAGCTCCATCAAATCTCATTAAGACAACACATGGTGTTTATGACTTGTTTAAGAACCAATATGTTGATGTGGGAGCTGATTTGTATTTCAAACAGACAATCGACGTAGACTTATCAAAGCCAATTGATGTGAAAAATCCGTACTATCAAGCACGAGAATTGATGTTCGAAACTTGGTCTCAAGGTAATTCAGAGCGAAAGAACGCACTTAAATTCTTGCATTTAGCAAGTCACATTGGATATGGTGGAAATCGATACATGTTATTTGTTGGTACTGGTGGTAACGGTAAATCAACGTACATGAACATGGCAATTGGTGTCACTGGTAAAGACGTGTATCAAACATTCTCAATGGACCAGCTCGTAGACGACAACGCTTTAGTAACGATTAGTCCAACAACACGATTGATTGTCGGCCACGAGTTACCAACGAACTACAAGTTTAATGGTTTAGCTCTGTCTCGATTCAAAGCGTTGACAACTGGGAATCCGATTTCTGTAAACCGTAAATATCTATCGAACGTTGTCATCTCCAACCGAGGAGTGAAACTACAAGCGACAAACGACATCCCACGTTTCGTGGGTCGTGACAATGCGATTGACTCACGTTTAATTATCGTGGATTTCGGTACGTTCGACCATCGACACGACTTTTCTGTCGGTGATAAGATAAAAGACTTGACAAGATACTCAGTAGACGAGCTTGTTGGTGACGGATACAAAGATTTCGGTGTGGACGAGTTTTACGCAACACATTTGAATGCACTTGTTCATGAGTTTCAGTTCAGTTCGGTCGATGATTTAAAGCTTGAGTTTTCAAACATTGAATCTCAGTTGAAATCAGAATACGATGCTCTGATAGCAGAAACAAGTGATGACGTGGACATCTTCTTACGAGAAATAACGGAATCTGGGTTCTTCGACCAAGAGTTGATTGTTTACTCACTTGTCTACTCTATGTATTGTGAGTATCTGAAAATCCACAATCCGGGTTCATCTCCACTTCGTGCAAAAGCATTCGCCACAAGATTGACAAAACATCTAGAAAAATTCAAATTCGACTTCAATCCATCTCCAAATCGCATGCGACCACGTACGTTGAAATTAACGGAGTGTAACATCCGTGAGTGCTTGAGTGGTGAGAGTGTCGATGATTTAACAAAATACGACAATCGTCGTACAATGCTTGCGTCACCATCGAAGTGTGTACGCAATTTAGAACCAAAATCATTCTTCTACGAATTATCTCAAACGATGAGTGATGAAGATATTCTACAAATTTGTAGTGAAATTCACGTGATGAATGATATGAAAGATACTGATTTCTACATGTTATCTTCAAACGAAATGAGAGCATTGTATGAAAAATACAAGAATAAATAAGATACTTGATTCGTGACTTTTGATTGCTGATTCTCAGCATTTAGTGGTCACGGTCGAGTATCTTTTTTATTTTTACGCTAGAACCGTCTCAGATGAGCACAGATTACATCTCTGAGCTTTTTAATAAGTTCTAGACTCATTATACATAAGAAGTACAAAACGTCTCTAAGGTGCTTTAATTTGCAAATAATAAGGTCTGTATATATAAAGTTTATATTTACATGCTACCAAAATAAAAAGACCTAGAATTCTAGGTCTTTATTTGTTATAACAATTCATCTAACTTGTCTGGTCTGAATCCAGCGAATGGTTCATGACCGTCTGCCACAACAACTGGTAATGAAGTGAATCCAAGTTCAATGATTTCTTCTTTGAATTTCTCAGATTCAAACACGTCACGCACTTCAAATTGTAAGTCGTTCTCCTTCAAGAATTTTTTAGTGAATTCGCATTGCATGCAATTCGGTTTACTATATACTTTAATCATTTATTTGTCGCCTTTCTTTTGTGAAATTTTTAACAGTTGTTCAATGAGAGATTTCATTTCTTTTAATTCGTTTTTGCCATATTTAGTTGTAGCGATATTACCTAAAACTTGATGTAACTCTACTTTTAACGTTGGATACCAGTTTTTATTTTCAAAAGCATTTTGAATTTTGCGATTAGACACCTGAGTTCGCCATGTGAAAAACAGATGGTCTACTGGAATGTCAAAACA
>CAJPNA010000015.1 GCA_905371865.1 uncultured Carnobacterium sp. | reverse complement strand
GTGAATACCTTCCTTCTTAGGTAACAATGTTTTACCTTCAACGTCAACGAATGTAGTAAATTTCGGAATTTCTCGATATACATGTTCAACATTACCATCTTCTTTGTTATTAGTTCGAATAAATGTATAACCATCAATTACTTTTGAATCATGTATTCCTTTATCCTTAGGTGATAACTCGTTACCAGATTCTGTGACATAAGTCGTCCATTTAATCTTAGAGTACACGTGTTCAATACCATTCTCAACGTTATCGCTTCGTACAAAATCGTATTGGTCGATTGACTCTTTCTCTTGAATTCCTTCCCTCATCGGCATCAATTCATGTCCAGATTCATCCACATACTTAGTCCATTTTTTCTTGGCATAAACATGTTTAACATTTCCCTCAGCGTCAGTGGATGTTCGTAAGAAATTATAATTATCAATTTCAACCTTGTCGTGGATTCCTTCTTTCTTAGTTATTAAATCAACATCATTCTCATCCACATAGGTAGTCCATTTAATCTTAGAGTAAACATGTTTCACATTGCCATCAACATCCAATACTGTCCGAATAAAATTATATCTATCAATAGATTCTCCATCATGGATTCCTTTCTTTTTAGTTAGCAATTCTACATCATTGTCATCTACATATGAAGTCCACTTGATTTTAGAGTACACATGTTCAATGTCACCATTATCCTTGATGTCAGTTCGTATAAACTCATAATCATTGATTTCTTCTTTATCTAGTGTACCTTCTCGTTTTGGTATCAATTGCAGACCATTAGTATCAACATAAGATGTCCATTTAATACGAGCGTAAATGTGTTCAATGTTACCACTTTCTTTGTTCACTGTACGTACGAAATTATATCCATTTACCGATTCTTTTTCATGTAATCCTTTTTTAGCTTCTAAAAGATTTTTACCATTTTCATCAATGTATGATGTCCATTTAATTTTACTATATAAATGCTCAACGTCACCACTTTCAAGCTCCAATGTCTGAACAAAATCATAACCATCGATATTCTCTTTATCATGGATTCCTTCTTTTTGTGTCAATATCTCTTTATGATTTTCATCCAAGTAATAAGTATGTTTAATCCGTCTATAGATATGTTCAATATTACCCTCTGGAGTTCGATTTGTTCTAACAAACTCATGCTCATCGATTTCTTTCTTGTCTAGGATACCCTTTTCCTTAGGTAACAACTCTTGTCCGATTTCATCTAAATAAGATGTATAGTGGATTTTCGAATACACATGCGTGACATCACCAGTCTCAGCTCTGTCAGTTCTAATGTAGTCATACTCTGGTATTAACTTATGGTCATGAATACCCTCTTGCTTCTCAGCAAGTTCTCTCCCATCCTCATCTTCATACATAGTATAATTAATAACTTCAATTTCTCCAACAACTTCATTCAACTCATTTGCTGGTTGAGTTGGAATATCTGGTTTATGTACATGAACCTTAGAACCTGTTCCAAAAATATCAGTATACATATATGGCAATCCAGCACCCTCTGGGTCTTCCTTCACTCGATTTAAACTTTTTTCACGAAATGCATCCCCTTGAATTGAAGTCTCATTCCACTCTCCATGTGTATAAGAGAAAGAATCCCCTGCTAAAAGAGAAACAAATGAACCTCTTGGAATCGACTCTGCTCCATTAGCCACATTATATTCTACGTCTTTTACTGTATTTGGAACTGGAACTCTATCAGCATCCCATATAATAGTATCTAAACCAGATTCTGATTTAGGTGGTACAAGATTTCCCAACCACGCATTACCACCAACCGTAACACTCTGTAGATAATCGATATCAGTTGATACCAATCCAGTAACAAGTTTTACTGGATTTCCATCTCCATCAACAAACTGAATATCAAGTTGTGTTTGTTTACCAAATGCGGATTCAATGCTCATCTGACGACTACCACTTGTGGTTTTTCCAAGAAGTAAATACTCACCACGTTTATCATTTGGAAAATATGACATATATTCTTGAATAAACTCTGGTTTATCATCAGTTTTAGTTCTAAACTTTCCTACCCTAATAAGCATATCCACATTTCTACCATCATCTAACGTTGCAACGTGAGTTAGTTTTACAGTAGTACCCTCTGCTGGTAAAGAACCCTTACCTCCAAGTGCAACATAGTCCCAATCTGGGTTACTCGCTGATACATTTCCAACTAACTTTGCATCACCAGATACAACTTCCCATTTAGAGTCGTCGTAAATACGTACACCATCTACAGCACCCTCGTAATCAGAATCTGCATCAAAGAACATATGAATATTTTTGTAATAATCATGTGAACCTTTCGCTTCTTCATTGAATTGTCCGTATATTCGAACACCTTCCTTTTCCATAATTAATGGAAACTTAGATTTGATATCATCTTCCTCAGATTGAAGACGAGCTTGTTCTTTTTTCACACTTTCTTTATGTGCTTTTGCAATATTTACTACATTTTCATTAGCTTTATCCACTTTAGCAATAGCAGATTCTATATCAGACCTCGCTTGTAGCATTTCTGAGCCGGAATGCACTATTTTCTTAATAACTGTACGTTCAATTCCCGGATTAACTCCCAATTCTTTTAACTGATTTACTCTACCCTCTAACTCATGTGATTTATATTCCAATATCTCATGACCATTTCTAGTCTCAGCTAAGATAGGAGTTGCATAACCCATCATGAGTAATGATGCTGCTAACGCACCACTGACCTTAAAAGTCCTTTTCATCTCAAACTCACGTCCTTAAAATTAGTTTATAACATAATTATATGATACCATAAAACATACGCCATGTAAAGCTAGTCATGTCCCCATCAAAAATATTTAATTGAGATGTTGACACTCAGCAACATATAGTATATAATATTTATTTAGAGATTACATTTAGTTTTATTAAAATTGAACTAAATAACAAATATTAAAATTGGAGGAATGAAACTATGAAGTTTCCAAAATTTATGAAACCAAAAACATTGTTTTCTGGTTTAGCAATTGCTGGTGCTGCTAGTCTATTTTCATTAGCAAATGGTTCTACAGTATCAGCAGATACAATCAGTGTTACACCATCATCTGACGCTTGGGGTAATGGTACGATGTATTTTAGTAAAGATGGAGTTCCTAGTTGGACAGAATATGTTGTACTACGACTAAATGGTCGTGTAGTTTTCTGTTTAGACCCATGGACTTTGGCAGTTGATGGTGCTGATTATGATTACAACGAATCTAAATATACACAAAGTGTGACCAATCTTGGTAAAGCAAACGCACCAGTTGATGAAGAAAAATTCAGAAAACTAGAACTAATTGCTTACTATGGATATTATGGTTCATCTGACACTCGTGATTGGCGAGCTGTAATGACACAAGCATTAATTTGGGAAGAACTCGGATATACTCCAGAGCGATTCACTGGTGACTTGACAATGACAGACTATGAAAACTTCAAATCTGAGGTTTTAGAAAAAGTCAACAATCATAAAGCTTACACATCTTGGAATGGTGAAGTTAAACAAATTCAACGAGGTCAAACCGTCGAATTAACAGATGATAATAATGTTATTCAAAAATTAAGCATTCCGTCTACTCAAGATGGATACACATTCTCGTTGAATGGAAATGTTCTTTCGATTACAGCTACAAATGAAGCTCCTAAAGAATCTAGAACTTTTTCATTTGAAAGTGCCGATAAAGCATATGAAGGTGCATCTTTAATTTGGTACAAGTGGGGTTCACAAACCGTTGGTGAATTTAAAATCAAAGACGGAAATTATGGTTCTGTATCACTATCACCACAACCAACTGAAAACATCACGGACATTGAAGGTGCTTTCGCACTACGTAAAGTCAATACTGACAAAGAAGGTCTAGCCGGTGTAGAATTTGAAGTATTCCAAGTGAAAGCTGATGGTACTGAAACATCAATCGGTAAATACACAACTGATAAAGATGGACTATTAAAAGTCAACGGATTAGAAGTTGGTAAATATTACATCCGAGAAGTTAAAGCAGCTGATGGTTACAAACTTGATAACAAGAAAATTGACTTTAACATCGTCGGTGGTGAACGTGCCACATTAGCAACAGCAACATTATTTACAAATGATAGAATCCCTACGATTCAAACAGATGCTACGAATTTACAAACTGGTACAAAGACAGTTTATAAATTTGAGACTAAAAAAGAAGTTGCTCACTTAACTAACTTGGACATTGGTAAAACATATACTGTTCGTACGTACGAGAATGACAAAGATACTCAAAAACAACGAATCCAAGTACAAGAGAAAAAGATTGTAGCAACTGCTCACGAAATGGATGTTGAATTTGAATATCCAGTTCTTGAAGAAACAATCGGTCACTGGACAGTATTCGGTGAAGAATTACTTGACGAACAAGGTAATATTCTTGCTTCCAACTTCGACTGGGAAAACGAACGTGAAACAGTCTACAACCGTAATCCTAAATTGAACACCATTGCTCAAGTTAATGGTAAGAAAGTTGTAACAGTTGGAGAAGATGGAAAAGTATCAGATACGATTAAATATCAAGATTTCGAGAAAGGTTCACAAGTATTTGTTCGATTAGAAATCGCCAAATACGGAACTGATGAAGTTGTTGGAACTTACGAAACAACAGCAACCATTGACGAATCTGGTGAATTAGTTGTAAATGCTGATACATTAAACACTAAAGATTTACCAGCTGGTAAATATGTATTATTCGAAACAGTATTTGAAGTAAAAGATGGTAAACCAACAGAAAATGTAATCTCTAAAGAACGTGATAATAAAAATGAAGACCAATCATTTGAAATTGTCAAACCAAATTCTGAGTTACCAAAAACAAATGCTGCGATTACAGGTGGATTAGTAGTAGCTGGTGTACTTGCTCTTGGAGCATCTGGTTACTTCGTATTAAAAAAACGTAATCACAAAGTTCAATAGTTTTATTTCATGAAACAAAAAATAACACTATAGCAATTAAGCTATAGTGTTATTTTTTTATTTTCCCAATAACTTGCGATATGCTTGTGGGTCATCCATGAACGAACGTATGTTCGCATGTAATGCACTCACCAAAAGAGCCATATCATTTTCACTAATCTTTCTTTCGATATTCTCTGGTACATACAATTGTAGCTCAACAACGTCGCTTGGTTTGTTACCTTCGGAATCAATAGTGTTTAACTTCACCACATAATCGAGTTCTTTTTTCAACTCAATTGTTGGTGTTGTTGGTTTATCCGACAACGTATCTCGATATTTCGACATCAACGTGTGTAATCGCTCATCAAATCGCTCTAATTCCATATCAATAGGTGTTGAAATCGCACTATACAATCGATTCAATCGTTGCTCGAACTCAGATGATGTAATATCCCTTAGTCGTAACAACTCTAACATATATTGTGTTAGAGATAACATATCCATGATTAATTCAGAACTCAATGAGTTATTGTGTACTGAAACTAATACCATGTGCTTAATGTCAGACTTTGTCAACTCATTTGGTGACATGACTGCTCTAACATTTAGTTTTTTATATTTCGACAAACAATGTTCTGAACAGTAATCGAAATTGTCCAAATCACCATAGAACTTATCACCACTTTTAGCAAAGTAAACCATATCATCAACATGTAACTCATTCTCATCAAAATCCCAGTAAGCTCGTGACATTCCTAAAATCACTTCCGCCATACGATATAATGAACATAGTTGCTTCACAATGAAATCAATACCAAGTTTCACATCAATCTCGATACAATTTACCCCAACCATGTAATTTGGATGCATAGTCTGTACGACATCATTCTCCCTTAAATAAATCGGAATCAATTCGATGTCTGTTGAATGATATCCGTCAAATCCACTTTCTTCAATATTAATCATTTCTTTTGGTGTCACACCCATGAATGTTGCTCGAACCAACTGATTGTCCGTAATCACATGATACAAGTCCTCATTATTGACGCTATCTGTACCTATAACATATCGTGAAACGTCCTCTTGCGAGAAAATATTGTTCGAGTCAACCCACTCATAATGTCCATGAGCATCTCCAGCGTTAGTAGTCTTCTTGCAAACATATTCCTTTTCCATCGCTTTACTTAATCGTTCAGCTAAATCGTCAGCTACTCGCACATCATCGTGCACGATTAAAAATAACGGTCTACGTACTTTAGTAGTACCTAAACCCTTCACATACTGTAATAAAATTTCTCTTTCGTTCATTATTTACGTCCTTTCTAGTATAATTTCTGCAGTATTTCAATTACTAAATCAATCATGTCAGTAACCGATTCTACAGATGCCATAATTGTTTGTTCGTAATCAACGTGTTTGTAGCAATGTTTGTATGTATTAAGTTCATTATATGGACACTTAAACTTCCTATTACTCAATTCTAGTTTAGATGGTGGTGCAACCTCACGTCGAAAATTAATAGTCCCTTTTACTAAAACCAAATCATTCATCTTCTCACAGAAGAAACTAATATTTGTGATGTCGAAAAACTTATCATAATGTAAATTACTTGTTAATTCACTCCCAATCACCAACGTATTCTCGTCCATGTAAACATGAATATCATCCCAATCATCACCATGCGGCAATGCAATAAGCGACAATTTACCGTCCTCGCTTAGTCGCTTTAAAAAATATTGTTGTGCTTCTCTTACTTCTTCATCGCTAAGAAATTCCATATCTCACCTCATTATATTACGATAAGAACTCATCAAATTTATCGTTAATTACTTTATTCTCAATTTCTTCCAAGACAAAATTCTAGTGATTTTGTCGAGCTTCGTCCTCATAAAATGGTCTTATATAAACATGAAGTCTTCTGTCAACACCAGTATCTGTAACGGTCTCTCCATTCTTTTTAACCAATGTTCTAGTCCACGGAGTCTCCATAATCGCAACTCGTGAAATCGTGATATAGTCACAATATCTAGCAACGTCCTCTGAAACACCCGATTTACTGTCATGTTCTACCACTAATAAAGCGTCATGTAAGTTATCCAAGTACTCATCGTATTTCGTTGGTGAAAATTTATAGATAGAATCATGCTTTCGTAACCAGCGATTTAATAACTCTCGTCGTTGGTCTTTATGCTGAATTCCCACAACCATTAACGTATTGTAAATAGTCAACTCGTCGTAGCATGAACTTTCATAGTATTGGTTAAACTTAAATGTATCATCTAATTTGTAGACATACTTGTCAATTGGAATCTGACGCTTAACTAAATCGGGTGATAATCTATAACCATCTTCAATAGCATCATTGTTCCAAAATCCCAAAATCACATCAATATCTTCATTATTCGGATAGATTTGTGTAATTTCCCTTTGATTGCTATAGTCATACTCATAATCGAGAACATTTGAGATAATGAGATTTTCGTCAGTTTCTGTGCTCATATCACCAGACACTGCGTCAACTTTCTTCTTAAATAACTTTTTTAATATGTCAAACATATATGATACAATGTCTTGCAACGAACCCACCTTAAAGCTTGAGATAGCACCGACTCTACCTTCCATACTTCTTTTCAAAGCAACACCACGGTCTGTAAATTTCACACGTTCGTCTATTTCAAAAAGTGGTGGTGTTACTGGAACTAGGTTCAAATGACTAGCACAAATGTCAACATCTGATGAAATTTGTTCTATTTGATTCTTAGTGTTCCATACTAATTCAAATAACTCTGAATCAATATTTTCACTAAAGGTATCCTACTACACCCCTACGCCCTCCCTCACAATTCGTGTGAGATATAGGTTTACATATAATCTAAAATTAAATTTTTGATAGACTCATGGTTGGAACTTCTAAATGTTCTTGTATGATAAGAAACATTACTCCTATTAATAGTTTTACCAATTGATTGTAGTCCTTTTACTAGAATATTGTAAGAACCATTAATATCCGCATTTAATCTAAAACCATCTTTGGTTTCATATAATCCACGATGAATTCTTTTCCCAGAAAATTGTGGTTTATACTCAATCTTTCCATAAACTGGAATATCATTATTATCCACGAAACTAGCTTTAGATGTGTATGATTCTTCTTGTTCAATAACTTCTATCCCACACCGCAGACATTTATATCTTAATTGTGAAATAAAAGTGTTAAATGGAATATGTACAAATTTTTGATTTGTTTTCTTACCTAAAGACACATTGTTTTTCCAATCAGTGTTTTTACCAATAAAAACTTTCTCAATACACATCTCGTCAAAATATTGTGAGAGAAATGATGTAATATTATGCAATTCATTTTGCAATTTAGCTTCACGATTTCTCCATAGACGGTGGATGTGTTTACTTGTTCTTTGTTTCTTTGGTAACTTCGACTGAGCTTTAGCGATAAGTCTATTATACCCTTGGTTAATACTTTTAATTTTTCGCCCGTTTATTAACAATGGATTTACCCCATTCGTGAATGTTACACTAGCTAAATTATCCACTCCCAAATCAATAGCTGCATAATTATTTGTATGTTTCAATGGTGTTTCCTCTATCTCATAAATTACTTCAATGATAAATGCTTCTAATTTTGGTACAATTCGTACACATTTAGGTTTATCCACTTTAGTTGGAATCACTAAATTCAAATCTTTTGGACAAAGAATAATTTCACCAAATTCACCACGTTTCTTTGAAATCGTTTGATTATTGAACTCCACCACATATCTCCCATCAACTTTATGTAAATATCTTGGTAAGCTTGGTTTACGTGTAACACTTGTGTTGGACTTATCGTAAAAACGTTTCAATAACTGATAATAAGAACTCATTATATTACCCAACGATTTCAATACAGTAGATGATACTTTCGATGGTAATGCTAACATGTCATCCTGTTGTTCTTTTCTGAAATTGGATTCTATAATAACCCACGATGATATTGTATGATGTTCTTTATTGCCACTTCGTTCTCTTTCAAAAAATGATTGTCTAATTTGATACAATCCAGCATTATATAGATTTTTAGCTTTAAAAGTTAGTTCATCACAAATGGAATATAACTCATGACTTTCTTTTATCCAATGTCTTTCTACTTGTCTCATTTAACTTTCACCTTCTTTCTGAACCAATTATATCATAATCAAATAATGATTGTAACTAAAGTATACAAATGACAACAAATGTATACAAATTCAATTAGCCTTTAAAATACATCATCAATGTCAATATCGTTATCTTCGATAATTTTAAACAATCGTTAATCATCTTTTAATTGACACATGAAGTCCTCACGTGCTTCCAACGAATCTGTATGTTGTAATAAATACATACACTCTCACCTTTCAACAAATTATTGCTCATTTTCGTCTAGTAATTTATGCATAATCGAAAACATCACTGAAACTAGCTCCGTCAACGACTCCACAGTGAACTCAGCTTGATTTGTCTCACGTAATGGAGCAACCACTCGCTCAGTATTCCAATATCCCAAACCGCATTTGAATTTCACCCTATCATCAATATCAATAAGTGGTGGTCTCACTATATCCACATCGTAATGTGCATAGCAATTTACATGTAGTCTTGTACCTGTAATTCGATTGTGCCTATCTCTTATTGTGTACTCTCTAACATCAAATTCGATGTCAAAAAGTATGTAGTTAGCATTACTAAATAAGTATCGTGCCAAACTTTTCGTAACAGCAACAATCTTAGATTGTCTTCCATCGTCTGTTGGTAAATACAAGATATTGTTGATATCCACATCATTCTTCTCAATAATATCCATGAGACGCTCATCACCTCGCAATCGTCTCATGAAATATTCACATGCTCCCATTGAAGCTTTATAACTCAATAAATCCATCCTATTCATTCCCCTTTTAATAATTGTTCAAAAATCCTAAACGTTACATCCACTAATTCATCAGCTGTTCTCACTTCAAATGTAGTTTCCATTCTACGTAGATTTGTGTAACGCCCACCAATCTCATTACTACATTCTCGACCAAATTCATCTTTGTAAATGAATTTCACATCCTCCATGTCAATTGCTGTTGGAAATACAACTTTAAATGAGAAGTCAATCTTACAATTCACATCCAAAACATTACGTTGCCAATTATTTGTGATTCGCATATTGATTGAACCTATCTCGACATTATCGTCCTTAGTTGGAAAGTATTTCAACAACTCATTTCTTACCAACACACCGTGTTGACCCCACTCTCCATCAATTGACGTATAGAGTACATTCTCTAAATTCACATCATGTTCTAACACTAATGTGTCAATCATCACATCATCATTTAGACGCTCGAAGAATAATAGTTTGAATTCATCCATAAATGGTTTATCAACTAGTACCAAACTACTCACCGTCTCTCTTATACTCACGTTCTTCACGTACTCGTTGTGTGAATGTTTTCTTTTCTTCTTTTGGTGCGTTTCTAGTTTCAGTAGTACTGAACCAGTAAATTGCATAGAAAACAATACCAGTAATAAGAGTGTAAAAAATTAATGGAATCAAGAATGTCAATATGAATACAATCACAGTTCCAATTCCAACCACCATTGTTGGTACTCCCAGTGCAATAGTTCCAATAATCATTCCCATAAATAAAGGTAACACTACAGAAATTACAAATGTAGCTACCATCAACCAAAACATTACTTTAGCAAATCCTTTTAAATTTTTCATATATAAAACCTCATTTCTTAACTTGATATTATTATTATATCACAAAATGATTTTAAGTACAGACCCAAAGCAAAACTTTTTGAAAAAATTACATGCTTTTATTTGCGATTTAAGACACCTTAGAGCGATTTTAAGTCACTAGGATGTAAATACATTAGAACGTATTTAAAATCACTCAGAGCTAAAATATGAGCTTCTGAGAGCATTCTATGCTTATTTTATCTGTTTGTATTCACAGAACGCATGTAAGTGCACGATAGTTGCATTATAGAGCGTTGATGTGGATTTTCTCATTTACGAACATTTTCAATAGTAGTTGTTTAAAATGTTCGTAAATTACTGATTTTAACACTTTCACTCTACAAGGTGTGCAGAACTTTTTAGTTCTGCACAGGTTCTGCACAGGTTCTGCACAGGTAAGAAAGCGTTTACAACTCTTAGGTTCAACACCTCAGAAACGTTGGTGTTATCTTCTTTCTTCTACTTTGTGAAAAAAGAGAAAGAGATAAGCTGTGCAGATGTGCAGAACTATAGGGTAAAAGTAGATTATTGAAAACGTCTAATAGTTCTGCACATCTGCACACTTCAATTTTTGAGGTCTTATAAAAAGCTTGATATCAACGATAGTTGAAGGTCGTCTGCCTGTGCAGAACCTGTGCAGAACCTGTGCAGAACTATGTGAATTTTTTGTGAAGGACTTAAAGTTGTTGTCAAATCAACGTTTCTAACCCATGCTTTGCCTGTGCAGAACTTTTTTCCACCACTTTGTGAACATTTCACAAACTTCGACAAAAAGTACCCAAAACCGTTGGGAGAGTAGTTCACAAGTGGTGTTTTAGGTGCACCTAAATTCATATTTTCTTCACATTTTTACCGCACTTTCTTCACATAATTTCAAGGAGTTCTGCACAGTTCTGCACAGTTCTGCACACTTTTTGAACTCGTCTTAAACTTTTCTTAACTTTTACTGCACACTTTCTAAGAGTTCTGCACAGTTCTGCACAGGTATACAGACTTTTCAAGAATGTGATTAAATCAACGTTTCTGAGCATTTTTGAAAAATTCGAGCATAAAAAATAGGAATTACGTTCATTTTTCAATGTTCGTAATTCCCATGAATTTTATAATTCTGTTGCGTTATACAGTTTTTCAATTTCGCTATATGGTAAAGAATACAATTCTGTATCTTTCATTCCATTCAACGCAGCTAACTCATTTAGCTTTTCAACTTGCTCATCTGGAGTAAATCCATCCAAGAAGTTTTTCGCATTATTTTTTCTGAATACGTTGATGGTACTCTTAACAGCTTTATACCGCTTATCATTTGGTGATAAATCCATTAAGTCTAAACCATCACTGTATTCTCGAATATGACATTCACTAAATGGTGCTGTAGTGAATCGTTGACGATATGGATTTAAAACATCATATCCATTTTCTTTTAAGATTGGCTTCAATCTTGCAGTGAACAATTGTGTACGCATTGGTTTTGCACCCGGATTGTGAATGGATACATAATCACAATATTTCAAATACAACAGTGTTACTGGAACAACTCGTTGTTTAAATACTCCACCGGATTCACAATCTGCGATGAAATCATCGACGACGTCACCGGAGTCGCTCATTGCTTGTTTTAATTCACCATTAAAAGCGACTACGAATTCGTCGAAATCAGATTTCACTGGTAAGCGATATTGACCATCTAGTAACCAAGAAACTAAAGCTGTGTAATATTCATATTGTAAATTGGTTTCAAGCGAACTATTTACCAATACATCTAAAGAAGCACCGAATGTAGACACTACACGCTTACGCAATTCATCTACTTCAATGTCTGTATTCACTTCACGAAAGTTATCGCTTGTCCATTGTACAAATAAAAGTCGGTCTTCAATTGCAGAGCCACGTTCAATGAGTCGCATGAAATCGTTTGTCAACTGAATTCGCATCCCAGTATGTTGGATTGCAAGCGCATCTTTGTACTTACGGTCAACATATACGATTTTACCCATCACGAGCTGCTTGAACCGTGTCGTCACTAATCCATTCATGACCCAGTTTGTTGTTAAGTCATCACCAGCTAATAATTTATGATATGGTCGAATTAATTCGAAGATTGAGTTGGTATCATAGTCATGTAAGTTGATATCCAAATACTGAACGGGTCCAGCCATTGCTTTACATTCATCTAAGAATGTAGATTTACCGTTACCACCAGTACCTTCAATAACAATTTGTCTATGAATATCCAAACCACACAAGCAAGATAGCAAAGTTGTTTTGATAAATTTCAATTTTATTGGGTCATTAATACTCCATCTGTCATGAATCGCTTCTATAGTAGAAATAAATTCTGGTTTAATCTCATGGATTGCTTTTACGTCGAAATTGTACGTATGTGGAAAGAAATATCGTTTTCCATTTTTATCCGTTGTAGTATCTTCATATAACATTGTGTTCAAATTAAAAATACCAGATTTGCATTTAATTAAATGAGATGGTGGAAGTACAATTTCTTCTACTAATCTATCATCTAATACTTCGACTTCAAAAATACGTTCAATATCTTTAGATGTTAATAATCCATATAATTCATATTGTTTAGATACACGTAACACATGATTAATTATCGTGTCTAATTCAGATGTATATTCTTGCTTGTCATAATCTGGAATGAAATATGTTTTTGAACTACCAGTTTTTAATACGGAGAATTCACCAACAGCTAACAATGAAGCAATAATCAAATTTGTACCAATACGCTTGCGAGACAAAAGTCGTTGATATTTTTCAATCTCGTCTGATAACGCATTATAAAATTCTTGATTCGATTGGAATTTGAATTGCTTAGTTGATGTCAATGAATTCACCATCTTTCCATAAAAGTACACGACAACCGGACCAGCTACACATTTCAAGCAGTCGCTCTGGTTCTTTCGAATCAAAAACGTCAAGCGAGTCGATGATTAATGTTGTAACGTGCTGTACAACCACGGTACGTAGAGCAGCTTTCATGTCGCTTGCTCCGAATACGTATGTGCTTTTAAATCCGTGTTTTTTACAAGCACTTTGGATGGACTCACGCTCGTCGAATGATTTCAATAATAAAATCGTACGAGCATTACGCACAGTGTTTTGATTTTCTTTTAATCGTTTTACATCGCTTTCGTTATAATCATATCTATTTACACCAATTTCAGTACGTCGAATTGTACCTTTACTGCAGTGTTGGGACAACATTGTACGACTGATTTGAAGCGTTTCTAAAATCGTTTCTGCTTTCATGCAAGAACCTCTCTTTCTGATTAATGTAAAACTATTATACCACACCTCCGCTGT